>URLU01000004.1 GCA_900548765.1 uncultured Lachnobacterium sp. | reverse complement strand
CCAAGCAGGGCATCTACCCTGTTGCGCCTTAATTCCCGGCTGGTAATGCTGTACAGCTCTTCAACCAGCTCGTCATTAAAGGTACAGCCTAAAAGGGTACCATTTGGCAGGGAAAAAGCCTTTGTTCCCACATCAAACCTAAGACCTGATGGTCCATCGGTGGTACAGGCTGCCGGTATTCCAAAAGCTCTTAAGCTCTCTGTCAGACCGCCAAAGGCTGAGCCTGTTCCCGGTGTAACCTTTGGAGAGGACATACCCTCTCCCCTGAATAAACTTACCAAATCTTCCTTAGAAAGCTGGGCAATAAACTCATCAAGCGAAATCTTATTATTGTATACATCTGAAAGCTTGTATCCCTTATCCCCTGTATATGCTATTTCTTCCGGTTTTTCCACTCTGTCATATGGTCCGAAGCTTCTGACTGGAACTGCTTCCATGCCCAGAGAACCATCCTCTTTTCTGCACATACGCTCAAAGCTCTCGGCTGGTGCATATGCTTCCTCAAGCTGTTCCACAACTACAAAATCCTGCTCAAAGCTTCCGACTTTTTCTGCACTTCTCACATCTTCTCCGGCATAGATAATGTACTCGCCCGCTTCCAGAACAAAGGCATTTTTATGTCCTGTAACTCCGCTGTCATCAAAGGACGCCATGTCTTTTTTAAGAATTACAATGGCAAGTTCCTGGGTCTCACCGGCTTTAAGGGTCTTAGTCTTGGCATAAGCGCACAGGACTCTCTCTGCTTTTCCAAGCTTTCCGTTTGGTGCCTTTACATATACCTGTATGGTCTCTTTGCCTGGGTATTTTCCTGTGTTTTTCACCGACACATACACTGTGAGCTTATTAGTATCGCCGCCGCATATAGTACATGGCTTTTCCAGATTGTACTTGTTTTCAAAAGTAGTATAGGACAGACCATATCCAAATGGGTACATCACCTTGTCCCTTGCAAAAGTCTCAAAATATCTGTAGCCAACATATATGTCTTCCTTATAATAATTTTTATCATCATCACCGAAATTTGCATCAGATGGATAGTCCGAAATATTGCAGGCAATCGTATCTGTGAGGGAACCACAGGGATTTACCCTGCCGGTTAAGACATCGCATACTCCGTTTCCACCTTCCTGTCCTCCCTGCCATACATACATGACAGCTTCAGGCTTAAGCTCATCTACCCACTTCATGTCAATGATATTGCCTACATTCAGCAGTACAATCGTTTTATTAAAGCAGAATTTAACTTTTCTAATAGTATCAATCTCAGTCTGACTCAGTCTGTACTGTCCCTCTTTGTCAAAGGTATCCTGATCCTCTCCTGCTGTCCTTCCAATAATCACTATTGCTTTGTCATTAACCTTTGCAGCCTGCTCGACAAGGGCATCATCTAATGGCATTTCCTTCTGTGACCAGGGAACCTTGCCCCAGCCCTCACCTTCATCGTATGGATTATCCTTTAACCATCCCTCATAAGCTGCAAGGACATTATCATCCAGTGCAATGTCTTTTTCAGCCTTAAGTGCATCCAGTATGCTGACAACATATCTTGTATTTACAAGCCCGCCAGAGCCCAGTCCGCTTTTGTAATAGTTGAAGGCTGCACGCCCAAAGACTGCGATTTTCTCACCTGCTTGTATAGGAAGTGTCTCCTTATCGTTTTTCAAGAGTACACAGCCCTCGGCTGCTGCCTGTCTTGCAAGTGTTGCGTACTTTTCCTGATTTACAGCATATTCACTCATAGTTTCCCCCCTGATATATATTAATAATATTTTTATCTCGAATTTCACTTTCATTCTACACTATTATACACGATTATTTCTACCATAAATATGATATAAATATTAAATTCTCGCTACAATAGATTGCCAATATTGTATGTCATTGCTAATATTTACTCAAAGGAGGAGGAATTTATGGACAAACAGAAAACTGGTACACTGATTAGAAATGCAAGAATAGACAAGAATTACACTCAAAGCCAACTAGGTGACCTGCTTGGTGTAAGTAATAAGGCTGTGTCAAGGTGGGAAAATGGTCAGAGCTTTCCTGATGTTGATATACTGGAAAATCTGGCTGTCACTCTTGACATTCATATTGAAGACATTATTACTGGCAAGGCGGAAGCAAAGTCTGAAACAAAACATAAATTTCCGAAACACACTCTTAAGGCTTTACCTGTTATGTGTGCCATCATATCAGGACTTTTTGCTTTAGGAAAACTCAATACCCACTCTATGTATGATGCAATGCTTGTTTTTGCTTTCCTAATGTGTGTTTCCTATGTGTCAGCTTTGTTATGTTATCCTATCTCAAAAGAAGTCCACAATAGTTACATCAGAGCTATTGCGCCACTTACATTTTTCTTGAGTATTTCACTGACACTATATTCATTTACCACATTAAGCAGTAAGCATTTTCACTTTGGAATGCAGCTATCGTCTGTGGCGCATATTCTTAACTGGCTGCTGATAGCTCTATATCTGATAAACCTCCTGTTACTCGCCTTACAGTCTATCAATTGGAGCTATTATATTTCAATTTCTACTATTTATCTGGTCTCATTATATAGCACTGTCCTGCACAACATGAGTTCTACAGATGGTGCAATTGAAATGCTTTCTGCTGCGACTATAGTAGTTGTGCTTTTTACAGGCATATTTTTGGTATGCCATAAGCTAAAATTTTCAAAGTGTAAGTTGATTTAACAAATGTTTACAGAATATTGTGCAATCAGTAATAATTTTCAAACACTGATTGCATATGTTACATGGGGGTGCTCAGTTACACCCCCTGTAATGTATAAGAAAAATAAACACTATTACACATGTTCAGGCACAACTGCGTAAAACTCAATATCCTCATCGCTCTCATTCCTCAGGCTGTGGCTGTGCCCCATAGGACAATAATGGCACTGCCCAGCTTTGAGGATTTCCCTCTCATCATCATAAATCACGACGCCGGTACCCTTTATCAGGAAAATAATCTCACTGTTAGTGTCATGAATGTGATAACCAATAGACGCACCTGGCTCAAGTCTTGCTCTCATTATCTTGACCTTGTCATCTGTAAACATATGTGGGATGAAATTTTTCTCTCCTCCCTTAAACTCTGGGATAACCTTTTCTTCAATCTTGTCAAAATCCAGTATCATTGCACATTCTCCTTTATTTTATATTATTCTGCCACTGCCACATCCACGCCGCTCTCCCTGTAGACAGCCAGCGTCTCATCCGCAATCCCTGCATCCGTAATCACCATATTGATATCATCCAGTGATGCATAGCTTGAAATAGAGGCAGAACCAAACTTTGTATGGTCCACAAGCGCGATTGTCTTAGCAGAACACTTCACACATTCTCTCTTTAAATCAGCCTCATATATACTGAAATCCGTAAGTCCGTTATCCAGCGAAAATCCTCTGGCTGACACAAAAGCGATATCTGTGTGTATTTTTTTAAGCAAATCCTGTCCCAGCAAGCCCTCTATAGATGAGGAGGCAGATGTCACAATTCCCCCGGTCAGAATTACAGTGATTCCCGGCACATCCTTAAGCTCCAACGCCAGATTGATTCCATTTGTAATGATAGTAAGCTGGCTGTAGCCTGTGAGCTTGCGCCCCAATGTGTATGCAGTGGAGCTTGCATCCAGAAATACACACATATGATCTTTCACATACTCTTTTGCCAAATCAGCGATTGCCTCTTTTTCCTCTTTATTCTCAAGTGCCCTTTCATGGAAGTGGTAGGCTCTGGATGTAAGCTCCTCCTCGCCCTTTCCAGAAGCCTTAAATAAGGCTCCACCATGGGTTTTGGTAAGCAGGCCTTCCTTATCCATCTGATTTAAGTCTGTTCGTATGGTTGTTGCTGACACTCCCAGCATATCACTTAACTCTGCTGTTGTAGCCCTTCCATTTTTCCTCAGATGCTCAAGGATTTCATTTTGTCTCTCTGCCTGTAGCATATTATAGCTTCCTCCCTGTATATTATCTGATAAAATGGGTCCATGCATGTTCCTCGGTCTCTGGAAGTCCGAACTGTTCCCTGCCCAGTGCGATACTCTTCATAAGAAATGTCATATTCCTTGCCAGCACACGCATAGTCTGTCTGCCCTCTTCATCCTGCACAGCCTCTCCCTGGGCACGTCCATGGATAGAGTTCCAGTACTGGCTTGAAGCGATTGGCATATTTGTTATTGTAAAATACTTATTAAGCTCATCAAATGTCGCTGAGCAACCCCCTCTTCTGGCACAGACCAGGCTTGCTCCTACCTTCATGGTCTTGTCGAAATGTGTGCTGTAGAAAAGTCTGTCAAGGACAGCTATAAGTGTGGCGTTTGCCGACGCATAATATACAGGACTTGCAATAACCAGTCCATCCGCAGCCTCAAACTTAGGTGCCAGTTCATTTACTACATCATCAAAGACACATTTTCCCAGCTCCGCGCATCGTCCACAGGCTATACAGCCCCTTACTGCCTTGTTTCCTACCTGCACAACCTCTGCATTTACTCCCTCTGCTTCAAAAACCCTTCTCATTTCCTCCACTGCAACTGAAGTGTTGCCATTTACTCTTGGGCTTCCGTTAATTATTAATACGTTCATCATCCTACCTCTTCTGTCAGGTTCTCTCATTACATTATATTCACACATCCCTTCGGCAGAAGCCAGAAATATCCTTCTGCCAGATATGTGCTGCATCCATGACATAATAACACATTTCATATTTTATATCTATTTTATTTATTCTATTTTAATTTTTCTTTTTGCTTTTATCTATGTATTTTAAATTATTTTTTGTTATTTTGTTGTTTTATTTATTTTTTACTTGTGTTTTCTTTTGAATGGTGTTATATTCTATTTGAACACAAAATAAAGATAAATGCTCAGGCATATAAATCAAGTGGGAGGTTTAAAATGAAAATATTCGTAGACACAGGAAAAATCGAAGAAATTAAGAAAGCAAACGACATGGGTGTTATCTGTGGTGTAACAACAAACCCATCACTTATCGCAAAAGAGGGCGGACGTCCACAGGAAGAGATTTTAAAAGAGATTGCTTCTATCGTTGACGGACCTATCTCTGGTGAGGTAAAGGCTACTACAGTAGATGCTGAGGGAATGATTAAAGAGGGACGTGAAATCGCAGCCCTTCATCCAAACATGGTTGTTAAGATTCCAATGACCATCGAGGGTCTTAAGGCTGTCAAGGTACTTTCTGCAGAGGGTATCAAGACAAATGTTACTCTTATCTTCACAGCCAACCAGGCTATACTTGCTGCAAACGCAGGAGCTACATATGTATCACCATTCCTTGGCAGGCTTGACGACATCAGCCAGGCTGGTATTGATTTAATCAGAGATATTGCTGAAATCTTCTCTATTTATGGATATGAGACAGAGATTATCGCTGCTTCAATCAGAAATCCAATCCATGTTACAGATTGCGCTCTTGCTGGAGCAGATATTGCTACAATCCCTTACAAGGTAATTGAGCAGATGACAAAACACCCACTTACTGATCAGGGAATTGCAAAATTCCAGGCTGATTACAAGGCAGTATTTGGCGAATAATTCTAAACAATCCAAAAACTTTCTTCTTTTTATACTACATATAAAAAGCAGTCCCTTCTCTCCTTGGGACTGCTTTTTTATACCAAAGTATACAAGAGAAGCTGCCAGTGACAGGACCTCCTGATGCCTTAGCACACAAGGCAGGTTCTCTGTATGCATGGCAGCTTCTCTTTACTCGTGTACTGCACCAACCAGGTCCTTGATGTCAGCTACATTATATTTCTTCATGTATTCCTCTATTCCAGCTGCAACCTTCTCTGCCGCCCTTGGGTCTGTGAAATTTGCTGTTCCCACAGACACTGCTGTGGCTCCGGCAAGAATCATCTCAATTGCATCATTTGCATCCATGATACCGCCCATTCCAATGATTGGAATATTCACTGCATGATATGTCTGATAAACCATTCTCACAGCTACCGGATGAATAGCAGGTCCGCTCATGCCCCCTGTCTTATTTGCGAGCACAAACTTCTGTCTGTTTATATCAATCTTCATGCCTGTGATTGTATTGATAAGGGAAAGTGCATCCGCTCCACCTGCCTCTGCTGCCCTTGCCATCTCAGTAATGTCTGTCACATTAGGTGAAAGCTTCATGATAACAGGCTGCTTTGCATACTTCTTCATCTCTTTTGTGATGGCTTCAACTGCTCTTGGATCCTGACCAAAGGCAATACCGCCCTCCTTTACATTAGGACAGGAGATATTGATTTCAAGCATATCAACCGGCTCATCTGCCAGCCTCTCAACTACCGCCACATACTCCTCTATAGAGTGACCACACACGTTTACTACAATCCTTGTATCATACTTTTTAAGAAAAGGTATGTCTCTCTGGCAGAACAAATCTATACCCGGATTCTGAAGCCCTACAGCATTTAACATTCCACCGTACACCTCAGCGACCCTTGGTGTAGGATTGCCTGCCCATGGCACATTTGCCACACCCTTTGTAGTTACCGCTCCAAGCTTATTTAAGTCTGTAAACTCACTGTATTCCGCACCTGAACCAAAGGTTCCAGAGGCAACTGTAACAGGATTTTTCCATTCAACTCCTGCGATATTAACTGACATATTCATTACAGCTCTACCTCCTTTGCATTAAATACAGGTCCTTCCTTACAGATACGCTTGTTGTTTACATTTGAGTGGGCATCCTTATCCCTGCTCTTGCACACACATGCCAGACAGGCTCCGATACCACATGCCATCCTCTCTTCCATGGATATATAGCAGACCATGTTGTTTTCCTCAGCGTAGTTCTTCAAGGCTCTAAGCATAGGTGTCGGGCCGCAGGCATATATTAAATCTGCATTTAATTTTTCGTTTTTAATGGCATCTATAACATTTCCCTTTGTGCCAAGGCTTCCATCCTCAGTAGCCACAAAAGTCTCTGCCACTGCCTCAAACTCATCCAGCAGGAAGGTATCTGCATTTCTATAGCCCATAACAACCTGCAGGTTCTCGCCGGCAGCTATCATCTCCTTTGCAAGCTGAAGCATAGGCGGCACACCGATTCCACCGCCAATCAGGAAGGCTTTTTTCCCAGACTCTACTGTAAATCCGTTTCCGAGAGGTCCTAAAAGCTTAACTGTATCTCCCTCTTTAAGTCTTGAGAACTCCTCTGTTCCTGTTCCCTGACCTGTTACCCTGTAGACAAGTCTTAGTGTTCCCTTCTCTCTGTCAATTCCACAGAGGCTTATAGGTCTTGGAAGAAGCTTGCTCTTATCGTTGCTGTATACTGATACAAACTGTCCTGCCTTTGCAGCCCCTGCTATGTCCTTTGTCTGCAATACCAAATCGTATATGTCGTTTCCCAGACTTCTCTGAGACAGAACTGTAACTATCTCTTCATATTTCTCTGCCATATATTTTATCTCCTAAAAAATCGGGCAGCACCCACAGGTTCTGCCCTTATAATACATAACATACATAAAAGCACCTGCTGTAATTTTATGTATTAATTAAATCCAGTTTTAATCTATTTGTTTGCAAGAGCTCCTGCTATATCAGCTATCATATCCTCAACTGCCGCACGGGATGCATCTGCAAAATTCTCCGGAGTAATTCCCATCTCCTTGTACTTGTCCTGCTTGTAAGCAGCTATGATACCTCTTGATGAGTTTACTATTGCTCCCAGTCCATCCTCATTGAAGAAATGTACAAGGTCTGCTCCCTTTCCTCCCTGAGCGCCATAACCCGGTACCAGAATAAAGCTCTTAGGCATTACTTTCCTTAAAAGCTTGCCCTGCTCTGGATATGTAGCACCTACAACAGCTCCCACGTAGCTATAGGAATCGCCCATACACTCTGCGCCCCACTCAGCTACCTTCTCGCCTACATGCTCATATAATGGTCTGCCATCGATGAGACGGTCCTGAAACTCTCCACTTGATGGGTTTGAAGTCTTCACAAGGATAAAGATACCCTTCTTCTCCTCTTTGCATACATCTACAAAAGGCTTGATTCCATCTGTTCCAAGATATGGATTAACTGTTGCAAAATCCTCGTTAAAGGTTGAATAGCTCTTGCTTCCAATCTGTACCTTTCCCAGATGTCCTGTTGCATAGGCAGCAGATGTAGAGCCTATATCTCCACGCTTAACATCTCCAATAACCACCAAATCCTTCTCGTGGCAATAATCAACTGTCTTCTGGAAGGCTTTCACACCCTCAATTCCAAACTGCTCATACATGGCAATCTGTGGCTTAACCGCAGGAATCAAATCATATGTAGCATCTACAATTGCTTTGTTATACTGCCAGACAGCCTCTGCTGCTCCTGCCGGAGTCTCTCCAAATTCCTCAAATGCCTTCTTCTGAATATGCTCCGGCACATAGGAAAGCATTGGATCCAGACCTACTACTATAGGTGCATTTGTCTTTTTGATTTTGTCTACTAATTTGTTGATCATGGTTATGTCCTTTCGTTTTTTCTTGAGGTATTCAGCAATTCAGTCCCACCACGATTATGATGAGACTGAATAAACTTATCCTATGTATATAATACAGGAATAATCACATTTTGCAATTGTTATTTTTATTTTGCAGCGATAACATCTGCCATGTCATAGTGGCCTGCGCCTTTTCCCTTTAAGAACTTGGCAGCCTCCACAGCTCCCTTTGCAAAGACAGCCTTTGAGTAAGCTGTATGCTTAAACTCAATAACCTCGTCCTGTCCACAGAAAAGCACCTCATGCTCTCCCACTATATTTCCGCCGCGGACTGCTGAGATACCGATCTCGTACTTGTCTCTCTGCTTTCTTTCCTGACTTCTGTCATACTTGTAGGTGTAGTCCTGCTCCAAAGCCTCATTCATTGAATCCGCAAGGGCAAGAGCTGTACCACTTGGTGCATCAAGCTTTAAGTTATGGTGCTTCTCCACGATTTCCATATCAAAGCCAGCCGGTGCAAATACCTGGGCAGCCTTTTTAAGAAGCTCCATGAGTGTGTTGATTCCCAGAGACATATTTGCTGACTTAAGTATAGCCACCTTCTTGTAGCACTCCTCTACCCTGGCAAGCTGCTCATCCGAAAGACCAGTTGTGCATAAAACAACCGGAATCTGCTTCTCTACGCAGTAGTCCAGTACCGAATCCACAGCCTTGGCATTAGAGAAATCAATTACCACATCTGCCTCCACGTCACACTTGTCAATTGATGCAAACACGGGATAGTCATTTTTAATTCCATCATATAAGTCTATTCCTGCAACGATTTCTATATCCTCATCAGCCTTGCATATGCCTGTGATACACTGTCCCATTTTTCCGTTGCAGCCGTTCATTATTACTCTTGTCATTTTATATCAAATCTCCTTTGTATGGATTACTTTTATTATGCAAGCTTAAGACCATACTCTGTCATAGCCCTGGCCAGCTTAGCCTTTGCCTCATCCCCCATCTCGCAGAGTGGAAGACGAAGTGGTCCTGCCTCCATTCCCATCAGATTCATAGCTGTCTTGACAGGAATTGGATTTACATCTGAGAAAAGGGCATCAACCAGTGGAAGTGCCTCTCTCTGAAGCTTCTGTGCTGTAGCAATATCACCCTTAAAGAAGCTGTCGCAAAGGGCATGTACCTTGGCAGGAGCCACATTGCTCCATACAGAGATAACTCCCACTGCTCCGATTGACATAAGAGGAAGTACAAGTCCGTCTTCTCCTGAATACATGTCAAGCTTGCCATCTGTAAGGTTCATAGTCTTTGAGGCCTGTGCCATATTTCCGGTTGCTTCCTTTAAGCCTACGATATTTTCTTCCATATTATAAAGTGTGGCAACTGTCTCAGGAAGCAGATTACAGCCTGTTCTGCCCGGCACATTATACATAATGATAGGACACTTTGTGTTTTGTGCAATGCTTGAATAGTGCTTTACAAGTCCTGCCTGTGAAGTCTTGTTGTAGTATGGAGTAACGATTAAGAGACCATCCACGCCAGCCTCCTCAGCCTCCTTTGAGAGCTGGATTGCTGTCTGTGTGCAGTTTGAGCCAGTTCCTGCAACAACAGGGACTCTATGGTTTACAAACCTGACTGCTGCCTCAATAACATCCCTGTGCTCCTCCATTGTAAGGCATGAGCTCTCACCGGTTGTTCCGGCAATGATGATTGCGTCTGTGCCTTCTTTAATCTGGAAGTCGATAAGTTCCTCCAGCTTCTCATAATTTACTTCTTCATTACTCTTCATAGGTGTTACGATTGCGACACCTGCACCTTTAAAAATTGCCATGATTTTCTCCTTATACTTTTCCTTGTTCATCATACTGCTTTTATACGATAAAATGACCAGCCCATAAAGGCTGGTCAAAATTCACATAAAAAATATATACGAAACTGATAGCCCTCCATCTTGCGATGACAGTAACAGAATTATTCACCCTGCTCCCAAGCTAGTGATTGCAGCATCAAAAGCTTTCGGCGCTATTCCTTTCACACATCATCCTCTGCCTCTGCTGCATCCTCTGTGTTACTGATAATTCGCGCATCCTCTATCTCTTTATTAAACTATATCCATAGTAGCACTGGCATACGCCCTTGTCAACGAAATGTTTGCAGGTGCTTACTTTTCAAAGGTTATGTTATACACCTCATCTGCAAGCTCTCTGATTTCGTCAGCCAGCACTCTTCCTGTACAGATAACTGTCATATCATCCGGCTTTGACTCAAACATCTCTCTGATATCCTGAAGACTTATAACCTTCTGATCCACAAGACCTAATACTTCATCCAGCACTATCAGATCACAGGCTCCAGTAGCAATTACTTTTTTGCCATAGTTAAAGCCATTTTTCATGTTCATGGCTTCTTCCATCTTCTTTTCCTCGTCGAGCTCCTCAAAGGGAATCTCTGCCTTTGCAAAATTGAAATACTTTATTTCTGGCTCCAATCTCTTGAAAAATTCCTGTTTGCTCTCATTTTTTCCCTTTAAAAACTGGATAATGATAGCTTCCCTGCCGTCTATTGCAGTCTGTATAGCGTTGCCTATAGCCGCCGTTGTCTTTCCTCTGCCTTCGCCATAATAAACCTTTATGACACCTTCGCTCATAATTGCCTCCACTGTTACCAGATCAAATAATATCGAAATATACCACAGAGTACATATTTTTGTCAAATTTGTAATTTTTTTGTAATTTTTATCAGTCCATTTTAGTCCTCAATAAAATCAATCTTGCTGACTGAGACTTCATAGGCAACTCTCTGTTCAGCCTCGGTCTCATTAATCTTTTTGACATACTCCCTGCTCTGGATTCGTCCCCAGATCTGGACATGGGTGCCAACCTCAAAGCCTGCTGCGAATCTGGCATTTCTGCCCCAGCAGATACATGGTATGTAGTCCGACTTGCCATAGGAACGGTTTACAGCCACAAGCAGGTCTGCAATCTCTCTTCCAAGAGGTGTCTTTCTGTAAATAGCCTCCTTGCAGATAAAGCCATCCAGAAAAATCTGATTCATAGCGTCATCATCGCTGCCATCCTCCAAAAGCTCCAATTCCCTGGCAAACATAGACAGCACAAGCCTGTTCTTTTTCTCATCGTGCCTGTTGAAAGACCTGAACTGTCCCCCTATGTACACATACTGGCCTACATAGCTGCCCTCCACATCAATCAATCGCTCAGACACCATGACCGGAATATAGTCCACATAATCCGATAATCTTCTCACAGAGATTTCCATCGTATAGAAGCCCTCTCCATATACTTCATGGCTGAAAGTCAGCTCCGATACGATTTCCCCGACTAGCGACACCTGGTTATTTTCAAACATTTTATCTGACATGAATTTTCTCCCTTCCTTTTGTAAAATGCTTATTCTCTCAATTTTTATCATTTTTTCTATGTATATTTTCTCAAACTCTGTCGATAATTCCACTACAAAATCCGACATTTTACATAAAAATAAGTAATGACCTTGTCAAACGCTGAATTTGTGATAAAATAAGACAGTTGCAAACATGTCTATTGAAAGGCGGAAAAATTATGATAACAACTAGAGACAACATTCGTAATATAGCAATTATAGCCCACGTTGACCATGGTAAGACAACACTCGTGGATGAATTGCTTAAGCAGTCTGGTGTGTTCCGTGATAATCAGGAGGTTCAGGAACGTGTCATGGATTCCAATGACATTGAGAAAGAAAGAGGTATCACTATTCTTTCTAAAAACACTGCTGTACAGTACAAGGACGTTAAGATAAATATTATTGATACACCTGGACACGCTGACTTCGGTGGCGAGGTTGAGCGAGTTCTCAAGATGGTAAATGGTGTAATCCTCGTGGTAGATGCTTTCGAGGGTGTTATGCCACAGACAAAATTCGTAGTTATGAAGGCTCTTGCCTTAAAGCTTCCAATCGTCGTATGTGTAAACAAAATTGATCGTCCGGAAGCAAGACCTGATGAAGTAATCGACGAGGTTCTTGAGCTCTTCATGGATCTTGACGCATCAGACGAGCAGCTTGACTGCCCATTCGTTTTTGCATCAGCAAGAGACGGATACGCAATGCTCAATATTGATGACGAGAGAAAGGATATGACTCCTCTCTTTGAGACAATCATCAACTACATCCCGGCTCCAACAGGAGATCCTGATGCAAACACACAGGTGCTTATCTCAACCATCGACTACAACGAGTATGTGGGACGTATCGGTATCGGTAAGGTAGACAACGGACTCTTAAAGGTAAATCAGGAGGCAGTCGTTGTTAACCACCATGAGCCAGACCGCAGAGAAAGGGTTCGTATCAGCAAGCTCTATGAGTACGACGGACTGAATAAAGTAGATGTAACAGAGGCTGGAATCGGTTCTATCGTAGCAATCTCAGGTATTGCTGATTTAAAGATTGGTGATACAATCTGTGCTCCTGAGGCACCAGAGGCTATCCCATTCCAGAAGATTTCAGAGCCTACAATCTCTATGAACTTCATCGTAAATGACAGCCCCCTTGCCGGTCAGGAAGGAAAATACGTTACATCACGCCACATCCGTGACAGACTCCTTCGTGAGTTAAACACAGACGTGTCTCTCCGTGTTGAGGATACAGATTCTCCTGATTCTCTCAAGGTATCAGGACGTGGTGAGCTTCATTTATCAGTTCTTATTGAGAACATGCGTCGTGAGGGTTATGAGTTTGCTGTATCAAAGGCTGAGGTACTCTACCACACAGACGAAAACGGCAAGAAGCTTGAGCCAATGGAAATCGCATATGTGGATGTACCGGATGATTTTACAGGTGCAGTTATTTCAAAGCTCCAGCAGCGTAAGGGTGAGCTTAGAAACATGGGCTCAATTGCCGGTGGATATACAAGACTTGAATTCAAGATTCCTGCCCGTGGTCTGATTGGCTACCGTGGTGAGTTCATGACCGATACAAAGGGAAATGGTATCTTAAACACAATCTTTGACGGATATGAGCCATACAAGGGCGAGATTGCTTACCGCGCAACCGGTTCCCTTATTGCTTTCGAGTCAGGTGAGTCTGTAACCTACGGTCTCTTCTCTGCTCAGGAGCGTGGTACCCTCTTCATCGGACCTGGTGAGAAGGTTTACTCTGGAATGGTCATCGGACAGTGTGCAAAGGCTGAGGACATCGAGCTTAACGTATGTAAGAAGAAGCATCTTACAAATACACGTTCTTCATCTGCTGATGAGGCACTTACACTTGTTCCACCAAAAAAGCTTTCTCTGGAGCAGGCTATCGACTTTATCGATACAGATGAGCTTCTTGAGGTTACACCTACAAGCCTTCGTATCAGAAAGAGAATACTTGATCCTACACTTCGTAAGAGAGCTGGATTTAAGAAGAATCAGTAATTGGATTTGTCCCTGCCTTTTTGGTGGGGACTTTTTATTATTCTTGTGTTGCTTGGAATCATTCGTTTTACTTTTAGGTCGTGGCTGTGATGCGTTTGGACTTTTCTGTTATTTTTACTTAAGCTGGATGCATTTGGATTTTTTCACTTTATATCAGGCATTTAAGTCCAAAAAAATGGATAATTGGACTTTTCATAATCAATTATCATATTTCTTTTCTAATAATTTTTATAAAATCAAAATTTCTCCATTTTTTAGTACATAAATCAACCATTTTTCGCTAAAAAGTCCAAAAATAACCAGACTACAACAAAAATCGTTTTATCTGATTCTGTACATCTCTCATATCCAGCGGCGTCTCTGATGTTTCATATGTACAAATCAGGTTAATATCCTGATATATCCCATTGTCATTATATGTCTTTAGTTTTTTGTACATGCTTTTATTATAGTCAGCATTATCCACCATTCCGAAATGCTCATAATAATAAATCTTTTTATTCTTCTTATTAAAACAGGTAAAATCAGGTACAAACCAGTTGCCAGCCAGCGAAACAGGTCTCTCATAATAAAACTCTATCTCCGCATCCATAAGCAACGATACAATAATTGCCTCTGATTTTGACCTTACCATATATCCTGCCCTGGTCGGCACTCTAAGATTTTCTTTATGTATTGGTCTTACATTAGGCACTACCTCAGTTAATGGGTTATTGAATTCTGGAAATAATTCCAAATAATCAGAATCCTCAGCTAACAATTTTTGTACCTGACTTATGTACGAATCACGATTCTTTAGATTTGCTGCCTCATTCTCTGGGTTTATTATCCCATTAGCATGCAATAGCTCCACAAGCAGCTTATACTCTATCTTTTCATCCGCCAGCAAAGCTTCCATATATAACTTTTCAGCCATTGTATGCAAATATTTATTTTTCTTCTTAGTAATATAATGCCCCTCACCATCATACCTGACATACCACTTTTTGTACTTGCCATTATGCACACAGGCAAGTCTCCCCTTTGGATATCTCTTTATTTTCTTCTCAAGAATGACAATCTCCTTTTCCAGATAATCCGCTCTCTGGATAAAGCTATCAATCTCCATATATCTCCTCCTTTGTTATTATTCACTAATTATTTACTTTAAATTTTATTGGGATAAAACATTTGAATTATTATAAAGAACTAATTTGATTTGTTTTACAACTATGGCAAATTATAATACATATAGACTGCAAATGCAAATTTTACAAATTTAAAGAATCTTGCATATTTTGGACTTTTTAGCCATGAAAACGACTTTTCAATACTAAAAAATCGGATTATTGGCTTTTCAAACAAAAATTTAGAAAACTTACGCCAATTTTTCATGGTAAAAATCCAAATATGCAAAATATTAGAAAAAAATTATTCAAAACACAGTAAAAAAGTCCAAACCACATCAGGCACGATATATACTGGCAAGAATGATGGTTTTGGCAAATCCAACTAATACCAACAAACCACCACTCTTTCACTCAACTATGACAATCTCACAATCTGGTCATATCCCCTGTCATCTGTATCAATATGAGATATTTTCATCACGATTTTTTCCTTATCCTTCAAGAGCTCATTTTCAAGTTCCTTAAGAATAGCCTTGGTCTCATCATCAAGCCCTGCATCTATCTCGTCCAAAATAACCAGCGAGCAGTCAGGTCTCATAAGCCATTTTAGCATGAGAAGCTTCTTTTTCTCTCCTCCTGACAGAGTGGCACCATTCTGCTCAATGGTCTCTATCTCTGGACTAAGCTTCACCTTTTGACGAAGCCTGTCTATCTCCTCATCCTTTAGGTCTCTGTGTGTTACCTGACGCAGATAATCCTCCACCGACTCATTTAAGAGCAGCTCATCCTGTGACACATAGCAGATTTCCCTGTAAAAGGTCTCACAATCGTAATCATTCACTGATATACCATTTATGCACACCTCACCGCCTGTAGGCTTATATAAGCCAAGCACCAGCTTAAGCAGAGAGCTTTTTCCACTACCGTTCTCGCCTTTTATCAGGATATTCTCACCCTTATTGATTGACAGGTTTATATCCTTTAGGATGCTTCTGTCCTCTATCTCAAGTGACATGTCCTTAAAGTTTATTGTCTCAATTTTATCAAGGGTCTTTCCGCTTTCAAGAGGCAGATCCATAAGCTCTACAACCTTGTCGAAAATAGGAATGTTTTTTAATATTACCTGTAGCTGTCTCTGGACACGCTGGCTGGTCTCCAGCAATAAATTAGTAAGAAAAAGTATAGTAACCAGCTTTCCGCCACTCACATCTGTGGTCAGAACCAGAACACCTGCAACAACTATGTAAATGATTGCATGCAGACTGCCCTCTAAGGCTTCACAAAAGGCAGAGATGCTCTCAACCTTTTCAGACAGTCCCATAAACTCATTATGCACCTTTTTATTTTTTCTGAGATAATAGTCCTCCAGTCCGTTTGTTCTGGCAGCCTCTGCCATGTCGACAGTCTCATCTATCTGACTGTTATCCTTTTCCTCCATGGTATTGCTTATTTCAAAACCATCCATTATCTTTTTGCCTGTAAAAAATGATACGGCAAGAGTCACCAGAATACTTACAATCAAAGTCATTCCCACAGGAATACTATAGACAAATACCAGCGCCAGAAAGGCTATTGCTGTCAGAAAATTTGTAAAGCCTCCCACCGAATAAACAACCACGATTGCAAATGCTGTGTAGGTCTGGTTAGACAGGACAAACTTGAACTTATCCTTATTTTTCTGCACATTTTCCCTGTAGTTACTGCACCATAGAGCCATATATATACGCTCCCTCATGTTCCAGAGCAGCTTATTTCCGATGCGCATATACAGCTTGGTGTTGAGCGCCGACATGAGGCACAGGATAAGATATGCTGCGATAAAGAATAAGACCTCCCCTGCAAATACAGCTATCCCCTTTTGCAAGTCAAGGGCATCGATCACGCTGTTCATCCACAAAGGGATAGCGATTTGAAGCGCAATTAAGCCCAATACCACCACAAAATCCAGGGCTAACAGCCCCTTATTTGTGACAAACATTTCTTTTACTATTCTCTTGTAACTTTTCATCTAAACTCTCCTTTTATTTTATATACTTTCCCTTTACAATCATACATGTATATGGATTTGCATTCCTCCAGTCCCCTGTTAAAGATTTAGCTTCAACTCTACAATTTTTCTTTCCACACTTATATTTATGTATACATTTTTTACATTGTTTTGAAGATTTTATATAGTCATTTCTAAACTCAACAGCATCACCTTCAGGATTTTCCCATATATCAGATAATGTTCTTACATTTATGTTTCCCATAATGAACACTTCGTCTTCAGCAATAGGACAACATTTAATATTTCCATCAGAGGTTAACACCCCATTTATTACCCCTCCGTGACATCTAATCGATTTACTCTTAATTTTAAGTCTCTCACTCAAACTCGAATAATACTCATCACATATATTATCACATACTTTTCTTATTTTGGGGATATCTTCATATTCAAAATAAACATTACAGCCATCTGTTGGCGATATAAGAAACAGTTTGTGTTCAAATTTAGGAAATATAGATTTTACCATTGTTTCCACTGTCTTCATATTTTGTATGTTGATTTTTGAAACAGCAGTCTCAACTAGTACTTCAATATTTTCATATCTTTGTAACTCTTTCATTGTATAAATTGTATTTGAAAAGGCATTCTCATTCCCCCTCATCTTATTATGGTATTCCTCTTCTCCATCCAGACTAACTGCAAAATAAAAATGATATTCTTTTGTTTTTTCTAAGAATTTTTTAATTCTTTCCGTTAACACACCATTTGTATATATTCCAACTCTAAATCCATTTTTAAGAAAATAAAGTGCAATAGCCTCAAAATCTGGATTTAAAAAGCATTCTCCACCTGACAATCTAACTTCCATAGTATGAAGTTTATCCAATTCACTTTTCAAATTCATTATATCTGATATAGAAACAAATTTCTTCTTTCTAGGCATTCCAAATTTTCCATAACAATGAACACAATTTAAATTGCAGATATTTGTAAGTTCAATAACCAAACTCGTTAATGGATATTTATATTTTATCTCGGATAAAACATTTTCATTATAATGATGCACATCCGTTTTCACAATTATTTGTTTATCTAAAAGATCCTTTATTACCAATCTTGGAGTTTCTTTTTCCAGTTCTTCGATTGTTCTATATTCGGCATTGTTAATTTTTCTTAATAATTCTACCGTCTCCTGCCCTACATCCCATAATCTTGACGTAACATTAGGAATAGATATTTTATATCTACTAGAATTATATATATGAGTTATTCTTACATTTTGATTAATCTCTAACATTTTTCTCCTAAAATAAACCCTCAGAACAATATCCAAGGGTTTATTATCATAGTGTATTTTGCTGCTTAACAGCCACCTCCACCTGCTCCCTTACAAGGTTTTCCTCCAGAACAAGTCGGAATAGATACATTTCTTATTCTTGACCCTAAAACATCTTTTTCCATAGATAGTGCTTTTAAAATCTTTTTCATTTGTGTTCTCCCTTCTTTTGTCTGTATTAGCGCTATATTTTCGACATTCTCACTATATAACATATTTCCGCACACAAAAATGGACACTTTAATTCTAAAATTTAGAACCAAAGTGTCCATTCACATATTATTTATCGGTGCTATAATTACACATATTATTTAGAAAAGGAAGTATTACAAATGAAAAAATTTCAAAAATATCTTATCTTATTTTTATTATCTTTAGTTGTAGTTCAATCAACTACTACCACAGTTGTTTCCAATCCATATGGAATAGATTTACATGAAGGTATTTATTCAGGGCGCGATGTCTAATCTGATTTTTCTATCATTACAATATTTTTTCAATTCGGCTTCATCTCTGGTTAACTGAAATAATTCACATAGAGCCAAGGCATTTTTATAATATCGGGTATATTTTTCCCTCTTATCCGTCTCTAAAAGCCCCATATCAGAATGTTCTATACACCACCCAAACTCTGTGACAAAATTATTCAGTTTACTTCCTCTTCCATAAGTAAAGCACATCTCAATTCCAGTTTTTGCCATATCAAGTGCCTTGTCATATTCTCCTTTATCTGTCATCAGATTTTTCCAGAACATCCAAAACAGGATTCTCACATCCATGCTAAAGCAGGCATCTATCTCCCGTCCTTCATATACATTCCAGACCCTTTCCATAATTTCCAAAGCTTCATTCGTCCTTCCCATAGCCCTATAGCCAACTGCTATATAGTAGACCAGAGTCAGCTCTGTTTTCAGATAAAAATGAGTTCCATAGTCCATATCCCAGTGCGGAATTGTAAGCCTTATGGCATCCTTTGTCTTCTCTATAAACTGGGCAGGACTTATTTTTTCATCATAAAAGTCCTGTATATTACGCCAGCGCAGGATGAACTGCTTATTTACATCTAATTCAGCCAGTTCACCCAGACTTGCTTCAAGCCTGTCAATTAAATGCAAAGATTCATTTCGCTGCTGGGACTGCCTTGCTATGACAATTTCTCCTGCTAGCTTATAGTCAGAGTACTTATCGGATATAATATCTGCATGATATTTTCCTATTCTAATATCCATAAGTTCTGCCAATAGTTCATATGTGCCATGATTAGCTGCCCTCTCGCCCTTTTCCAGAGCACGATAGGTCTTTTCACTGCATGCCTGCTCATCTATCTCCCTAACACTTAGCTTTCTCTCCTGCCTGTAGCTTTTTAGCACCTCATGTAAAAGCACATACTCTGTATTAAGCTCCTGTACCACAAATGCATTTTCGTTAACTCCAAACTCCTCCTGCACAGCGACAAGTGCTTTAAGCATCTGTGAATAATTCTCTTCCTCTGTCATCCCCATCTGTACATACTGGTCTAATAAGCCAGTCAACAATTCTGTCATACCGTCCAGCCTTGCATACTTTCTCTGAAGCTCCAGTGCCTCTTTGTACAAAAGCATTTTCTGCCTAGAATTTGCAGTCATATATCTGCCATAAATGCAGACAGCTTTTCCATACACCTTTACTTTTTCGACCTCTTCTTTGCTGTCCCTGATATGCTTTATTATTTTATCAAGGAGCCTGAGACTGTTTTCATCAAGATTACCCTGTATTTCAGCTCTTTTCTCAAGGCAGATAAGCATATAGGATATTTCTGTTGTGCTTGCACATCGCATACCATTAGTTAACGCAAGAGGATTATCTATAGTCAGAAAAATTGCATCCTGCATCATCTTTACATCATCATTCCGATAACCAGTCCAGAAGTTTATAAACTGCTCCTGTAAATTGGCATTTAGTGTGCGGTCTTTTGCCATCTCACACTGCCATACCGCTTCATCTATCCGATTTTCCTGAATCTGCCTTAAGATGTCCTTTCTCCATGAAAAATATTCATACTCATGCCTTGACAACATGGCAGTAAAATAATCCATAGACTCGCCCATTCTCTGCATCATAGCACACAGTACAAGGCAATTCGGCATATCTCCTGACTTTTCAAACTTGGATACAGCCCTCTGGGAAATTATGTTTCGAGCCACATCCTCCTGTGATAAGCCCTTATCCATTCGGATTTGATAAAACATATCTCCCATCAGGATATTAAGTCTTGAATTTTCTTTTGTTATATCCATTATTAAAGCTTCTTAATCCTCTCAAGCGCCTTAACAGTATTCTCATAATTACCAAATGCAGTAAGTCTGAAATATCCCTCTCCGCTTGGTCCAAAACCTGAGCCCGGTGTACCAACTACGTTGGCATTCTCAAGAAGATAATCAAAGAACTCCCATGAATTCATAGTGTCTGGTGTCTTAAGCCAGATATATGGTGCATTTACCCCTCCGTATACTGTGTAGCCTGCTGCTGCAAGTCCTTCCTTGATAGTCTTGGCATTGTTCATGTAATATGCCACCTGGTCCTTGAGCTGTGCCTTGCCAGCCTCAGAGTATACAGCCTCTCCTGCTCTCTGCACGATGTATGGAGCACCATTGAACTTTGTTCCATGACGGCGTGCCCACATAGCATGAAGTGATACATCACCGCACTTAAGCTCCTTTGGTACTACTGTGAAACCAAGACGTACTCCTGTAAAGCCAGCATTCTTTGAGAAGCTTCTAAGCTCGATTGCGCAGGTCTTTGCTCCTTTACACTCATAAATCGAATGAGGTACATCTGCCTCACTTATATATGCTTCATAAGCGGCATCAAAGATTATTACTGAGCCATTCTTGTTTGCATAGTCTACCCATACCTGAAGCTGGTCTTTTGTGAGGGTTGTACCTGTTGGGTTGTTTGGCAGGCATAAATAAATCATGTCCGGCACTTCCTTTGGAAGCTCTGGTACAAATCCATTTTCAGCTGTTGAAGGCATGTAGATTACATTGCTCCATCTCTCTGTAGCTGCATCATATTCTCCTGTTCTTCCAGCCATAACATTTGAATCAACATATACAGGGTAAACAGGGTCTGTAACTGCAATACGGCTGTCTAAAGAGAAAAGCTCCTGAATATTTGCAGAATCGCTCTTTGCTCCGTCTGATACAAAGATTTCATCAGCACTAATGTCGCAGCCTCTTGCCTTGTAATCAGTGCTCGCAATTATATTTCTTAAAAAGTCATATCCTCCTTCTGGTGGATAGCCACGGAAGGTCTCGGCATTGCCCATCTCGTCAACAGCCTTGTGAAGAGCCTCAATAATAGCTGGAGCCAGTGGCTGTGTCACATCACCGATACCTAATTTAATTATTTCCTTGTCTGGATTTGCCTGCTGGTAAGCAGCCACCTTTTTTCCAATTGTGCTGAATAAATAGCTTCCAGGTAATTTCTGGAAATTGTCATTAACCTTAAACATAATAGTTCCTCTCTTATTTTTATATTTTATTTTTTATTATCATGATATCTGACGTTTTCGCTTTAAGCCTGTAGCAACAGGGCAGGCAGAAAACCTCACATACTATACGATACCACTAAGATACCCCTGTGTAAACTTTAATATACTGCTTCATGTTTCCGTCATAAGACTCAAAATCATCTGCGCTGTCTCAACAAGCCCTGTTCCATTATCCATACTTCGCTTTTGTATGTACCGGTGCGCTTCTTCCTCCGAAAATCCATTTCTTTCCATGAGAACAGCCTTTGCCTTTTCCATAATCTGCACGTCCTCCGCAGACCTTGGCTTAGGTCTCTGGCGCTGCTTTTTCTTCCGCCTTGTAATGGTATAATCCATCATCTCTACAGTATGCAAAAGCTCATGAATCTTAAGGGGCATGGCAAGTGAAACCAGATTGTCCACATCCCTGTCTCTCACCACATCCGCAGATGCTATTAAAAGCATCTGAAATTCCTTGGGCATATACTCATATAGCTCTGTATACATCATGTCCACAAATCTGTAGCCACACACCACTATTCCAGACTGCAAATCTCCCATGCTGGAAAGTGCCTGTGCTCCGGTTGTACAGGCTGCTGTAACGGAATATCCACTCTGCGCCAATATTTTTTTCACATTTTTTGCGACTTCCGCTTTTGGAAATGCTACTACAATATTATTCACAGCTACTCTCACCTTTAGAATTTATATAAATATTCTTCTACTTCCCAGTCTGTCACCTGAGCTCTGTAGGATTCCCACTCAGCTTCCTTTGCCTCGATGTACTTCTCTGCGATATGTACTCCAAGCACCTCCTGAATGAATTTATCTTTTTTCAGCCCCTTTACAGCCTGATGTAAATCAGTTGCCAGAGCTTCTACTCCATGCTCTTCAAGCTCCTGCTTGTCTAACTCAAATACGTTTTCCCTAATCTCATCCGGAGGTGTAATTTTATTTTTGATGCCGTCAAGTCCTGCTGCAAGACACACTGCAAGCACCAGATATGGGTTTGCTGATGGGTCAGGATTTCTGAGCTCGATTCTGGTGCTCTCTCCTCTGGTTGATGGTATCCTGATCAGAGGGCTTCTGTTTGTCGCTGACCAGGCTATATTGATTGGAGCCTCATATCCCGGCACCAGTCTCTTGTATGAGTTTACAATCGGGTTTGTAATCACCGTCATGCCCTTCATGTGCTTCATGATACCACCTATAAAATAATATGCCTCCCGGGTGAGTCCCAGTTCATCTGTCTCACTGGCAAATAGGTTTCTGCCATCCTTCTGCAGAGACATATTGATATGCATTCCAGAGCCTGCTGAGCCGTACTTTGGCTTTGGCATAAAGCTTGCATACATGCCGTGGCGCTTTGCTATAGTTTTCACTGCCAGCTTAAAGGTCATAATATTGTCAGCCGTAGCCAGTGCTTCATCATATTTGAAATCAATCTCGTGCTGGGCTGGTGCCACCTCATGATGGGATGCCTCAATCTCAAAGTCCATATCCTCAAGAGTTAAAACCATGTCACGTCTGGCATTTTCTCCCAAATCATTTGGTCCAAGGTCAAAATATCCTGCCTTTTCATGGGTGATTGTGGTTGGCATGCCATTTTCATCCTGATGGAAAAGGAAAAACTCAAGCTCCGGTCCCACATTAAAGGTATAGCCCAGCTTCTTTGCCTCCTCAATCTGACGCTTTAAGACGAAACGCGGGTCACCCTCAAAAGGAGTGCCATCTGCCTTGTATACATCACATATGATTCGTGCCACCTTACCCTGCTGTGGTCTCCATGGGAAAATCTGGAAGGTGTCAAGGTCCGGATACAGATACATATCTGATTCCTCAATTCTCACAAAGCCCTCGATTGAAGAACCATCAAACATAATCCTGTTATCCAGTGCCTTTTCAAGCTGGCTGGATGTAATCGCTACATTTTTTAATGTTCCAAAAATATCTGTAAACTGCAGGCGGATAAACTCGATGTCCTCCTCGTCTACCATTTTCATAATGTCCTGTTTTGTATACTTGCTCATAATGTCCTCCATTCTTATATTAATTGTTCATATAATAATGCCATTCTAAAATTTCAGCATCCTCAACCGAACCTGCCACCATCAAACCTGTAACTGGCAGCTTATCTGGATGCATGGCAGCTTAAGGTGTATGTCAGTTACCGCAAAATGCTATAACATCCTCAAATTTCATGCCGCCGCCAAACAAATCAAGCGCACTTCCAATTGTCACACTTACCCTGTTGTGTCCCAGTTCCTTAATAAGTCTTAAGTCTTCAAAGCTGTGGACTCCACCGGCATAGGTCAGAGGTATTTTGCCCCAGTCTCCCAGCAGGCTCACCAGCTCTTTTTCTATGCCGCTTGCCTTGCCCTCCACATCCACTGCATGGATGAGAAACTCATCACAATACTGTGACAGCTCATCAAGGAGCTCCTCTGTTATGACTTCGTCTGTAAATTTCTGCCATCTGTCTGTTACTATGTAGTAGCTGTCATCCTTTTTTCTGCAGGATAAATCCAGTACCAGATGGCTTTTTCCAACAGCATCGACTAATTTTTCCAAATTATTGTAATCTATTCTTCCATTATTAAAGACATAAGATGTGACAATCACATGGCTTGCACCAGCCTCTATAAACTTGGCTGCATTGTCTGCTGTGATTCCGCCGCCAATCTGTAACCCCCCCGGATAGCTATGCAGGGCAAGAAGTGCCTGTGCCCTGGTCGCCTCATAGTATTCGCTGGTCACAGGATTGAGCAGGATAATATGCCCTCCCCTTATACCGGCTTTTTTGTACATATTGGCATAAAAAGCACCATCCATCTGGGAGACAAAATTTTCCTCCGCCTGATTGTCTTTATCCTTTAAGCTGCCACCCACAATCTGCTTCACCCTGCCATTGTGGATGTCTATACATGGTCTGAACTCCATATGCGCTCCTTTTATATAAATACCCAAAAGTAAAAATGGGCATAGAACATCCGTTACGGACCCCTTTGCCCACGAAAAAGAATACCATATAATAGGAAATAATGGAACCAGAAAACCTATGATTTATTTAAATATTCATTTATAAGAATTTCTAATTAATAATATAATTTTTGTCAAACAAGCTTATCAACACCTTGACATCATTTAAGAATTTTGCTATAGTCAGTAAAATTATATTTAAAATAACTATTTACTATAGAAGACGAAAGAGAGGAATTCAAAAATGGGTACTATTATCGGCGAAGGAATCACATTCGATGACGTTCTTTTAGTTCCACAGTATTCGGAAGTTACACCGAACATGGTAAAGCTTAACACACACCTAACAAAGTCTATCGAACTTAACATTCCAATGATGAGTGCGGCAATGGATACAGTTACAGAATCTAAAATGGCTATCGCAATGGCTAGACAGGGTGGTATTGGTATCATCCACAAAAATATGTCCGTTGAGGCTCAGGCTGATGAGGTTGACAAGGTTAAACGTTCTGAGAACGGAGTAATCACAGATCCATTTTCACTTTCACCAGAGCATACTCTTCAGGATGCAGACAATCTTATGGGCAAATTCAAGATTTCTGGTGTTCCTATTACAGAAAACGGCAAGCTCGTTGGTATTATCACCAACCGTGACCTTAAATTCGAAACAGATTTCACTAAGAAAATCAAAGAGTCTATGACATCTGAGAACCTTATCACAGCTCCAGAGGGAATCACTCTTGAGGAAGCAAAGGTTATTCTCGGAAAAGCAAGAAAAGAGAAATTGCCAATCGTAGATAAGGACTACAACTTAAAAGGACTTATCACTATCAAAGATATCGAGAAGCAGGTTAAATATCCATTATCTGCAAAGGACTCACAGGGACGTCTTCTCTGCGGTGCCGGTGTAGGTATCACAGGCAACATGATGGAGCGTGTTGAGGCTCTTGTAAATGCACATGTAGACGTAATCGTTATGGATTCAGCTCATGGACATTCAAAGAACATCATCGAGGCTGTAAAGAAAGTAAAAGCTGCTTATCCAGACCTGCAGGTAATCGCTGGAAACATAGCAACAGGTGCTGCTGCAAAGGCTCTTATCGAGGCTGGTGCTGACGCTGTCAAGGTTGGTATCGGACCTGGTTCTATCTGTACAACCCGTGTCGTTGCAGGAATCGGTGTACCACAGATTACAGCAATCATGGATTGTTATGAGGTAGCTAAGCAGTACGGCATCCCAGTTATCGCCGATGGCGGTATCAAGTACTCTGGAGATATGACAAAGGCACTTGCTGCCGGAGCTAATGTATGTATGATGGGTTCAATGTTCGCAGGCTGCGATGAGGCACCGGGAACATTTGAATTATTCCAGGGAAGAAAATACAAGGTATATCGTGGAATGGGATCTATCGCAGCTATGGAAAATGGTTCAAAAGACCGTTACTTCCAGGAAGGTGCAAAGAAGCTTGTTCCAGAAGGTGTTGAAGGCCGTGTAGCATACAAAGGAACTCTTGAGGATACAGTATTCCAGCTTATCGGTGGTATCCGTTCAGGAATGGGTTACTGTGGCTGTGAAACAATTGATGAACTTAAAGAAAACGGAAAATTTGTAAAGATATCTGCTGCTTCACTTAAGGAAAGCCATCCACATGATATTCATATCACAAAGGAAGCTCCTAACTACAGCACAGATGGAAACTAAAATATTTTAATGAGGTGAATTTATTTGGACGCCGGTGATATAGCGCAAATTATTATACTAATTGTACTCTTGCTGTTCTCTGCATTTTTCTCATCTGCAGAGACAGCGCTGACCACCGTCAATAAAATACGCATGCGCACCCTGTCTGAGGCCGGAGATAAAAGGGCTGACAGGGTTCTTTGCGTTACAGACGACTCAGCAAAAATGCTCTCAGCAATACTTATTGGAAACAACATTGTAAACCTGTCAGCATCATCCCTTGCCACTACCCTGGCTGTCAGACTTCTTGGAAGCATGGGAGCAGGAATTGCAACTGGTATACTTACCCTGCTGATTCTTATATTTGGTGAAGTATCTCCAAAGACAATGGCAACCCTGCAGGCAGATAAGCTGGCACTCAAAGTAGCTGGAATCATAGGTATCTTCATGAAGGTACTCACACCTGCTATTTTCATAGTCAACAGGCTTTCCATGGGCTTTCTCTTCCTGATAGGAGTCAAGCCAAATGCCAATCAGAATACCATGACCGAAGAAGAAATCCGTACTATCGTTGATGTAGGTCAGGAGTCAGGTGTTATCGAGGATGAAGAACGAGACATGATTCACAATCTCTTTGACTTTGGAAATGCGGAAGCCAAGGAGGTCATGGTTCCAAGAATCGACATGACCTGTGTTGATGTGAATGCTACATACGAAGAGGTTGTTGAAATTTTCAGAAAAGACAAATTCACACGTCTTCCGGTATGCGAAGAATCCTCTGACAAGGTAGTGGGTATCATTAACATAAAAGACCTGCTTTTATTGACTCAGGAAGAAATGGATAACTTCTCAATAGAGGCACTTATGTATGAGCCATACTTTACCTTTGAGCATAAAAACACATCAGACCTCTTTCTTGAGATGAAGAAGTCTTCTATCTCTCTGGCAATTGTTCTGGATGAGTATGGTACAACAGCAGGACTCATCACTTTAGAGGACCTGCTTGAAGAGATAGTCGGTGAAATCAGGGATGAGTATGACACTGACGAGGTAGATGACATAACCAAAATCAGTGACAGAGAGTATCTGGTGCTTGGTTCCGCCAACCTTGAGGATGTAAGCAACGAACTAGGCTTAAATCTCAAGTCTGACGATTATGACACTGTTGGTGGCTATTGCCTGGAGCAGCTTGATCATTTGCCTGAGAGAAATGAGATAATCCTGACAGATGACAATGTATTGCTTAGAATCGACAGTCTGGATAAAAACCGAATTGAGAAAGTGTATATAAAAATCCCTCAGCCTTCTTAGGCTGGGGGATTTTCTCTACATGTACCCTATTGTTATTTTATGTATTTACATCCAGCTTTTTGTTTCTTTAATCTTTCCTTTACCGATATAGCAATTTTTAATTACATTTTGTGGAGACTCAGGTATTATTTTCTTAACAGCTCAGCATACTCAGGATTGGTGCGCCATATAGACTTTTTCATCAATCCTCCTTCTTCCTCCGGCTTGTCATAATACTTCTCACTTATAAATCGCACCCGGTATGTCCCCTCACCAGATTCAGGCTCCTGTGGTGCGTTATTCACTATATACACAGTAATGGTTTTCTCTGTCACATTTCCAACAGAATCAATAACCTGATATGTTATAGTATTCGAACCTGAATCTGTAAACTGAGGAAATTCCTCCGGGCTGTAATTCGTTATAATAAAAGAATTTGTCCTGCCATCTCCAAGGTCATGAGTTCCAGGCAGAATCTCCCTGTCCAGAATCTCATCCATTGCATATGCATCTTCAAACAGCTTCTCCTCTGTAATCAAACCATTTCTGGCTTCCTCCAGGGTAAAGGATTTGTTCTTGACACTTATATTTGCGGCCGGATCCCAGGCACAGTAAAGTGTAATAACAGCATTATTCTGATTAGTCATTCCTGCAGCATCAATTATGGCAGATGACAATATATTCTGCCCTGCAAAATAGGCTCCCACATGGGCTGATGAGTCCAAAGCCCAGCCTGCAAAGGTATTTCTATCAAGTGTATATCCATTCAATGGCAGAGATATATCCGAATCATAACTAACTGTCATGTCAGCCACGCTTCCGCTGTCAGCACCATTGCCATCAAATCTAAGAGTATATGTATTTGCAATCCACCTTGCCTGTACTCTGACTGTTTCTGTGACAGTGTAATCCTGATATGGATAATTCCTATTGTATCCCA
>URLU01000003.1 GCA_900548765.1 uncultured Lachnobacterium sp. | reverse complement strand
TCCGTTTTCATTTGCTTTTTGGTAAACAAATGCTAGCTTTCATTTGCAATTTTCAGTATAGCTATTTTATTTTCAATAACAATATCTTTGGCACAATCTACACAAATCAGGCATAATTAACACGTTTTCCCATTCAACATTAATAGATTTTTCTTTCATCAACCACTGAATAATCACTTATATACGACATATTAGCAAAAGTCTGAACTAGAAATAATACAGGTATACATCCTCCAGATTGGCGTCCACCGGACGCTCACCATACTTACCATCATAATCATCACACACAATCTTTATGCTGTAGCCATCCATGGTATGCTGGATATTGCTTATAGAATAAGTCTGCTGTACACAGTCAAGCTCTGATTTGGGTATGTCAAAACAGTGCACCTTTGGTCTCACCTTATTTATGAGATTGTATGGTGTGTCTTTTTCTATAATCACGCCCTCCTTCATCAGCAGGATTTCATTTGCTATGGCTTCTATGTCTGATACAATATGGGTTGCGATTATGATTATACGGTTTTCTGCCAGCTTGCTGATACTGTTGCGGATGTTGATTCTCTCCTGTGGGTCTACTCCCGCTGTTGGCTCGTCCAGTATCAGAATTGGCGGGTCATTGAGCAGAGCCTGCGCCAGAAGCACACGCTGTCTCATACCGCCAGACAGGCTTCCAACCTTTTTGTGACAGTAGTAGTCCATGTTAAACATCTCTATAAGCTCCTCGGCTCTGGCTTTGGCGGCTTTTGCCTTTAATCCCTTAAGCCGGGCTATATACATAAGGAAGGCTTTCACTGTGAACTCTTCATAGTAGCCCTGATCCTGTGGCATATATCCCACATAGTTTAAGTATTCACCCTTCATGGCAAGAATGTCTGTGCCGTCCAGCAGTATCTCTCCACTGTCTCTTTTTATATTATCTGTCAGAAGGTTGATTAAGGTGCTTTTTCCTGCTCCGTTAGGTCCCAGCAGACCATATATTCCCTCCCTCAGCTCAAAGGACGCATCCTTAAGTGCCCTGACTTTTCCATATGTTTTCGATACATTTTTAATTACTAATTTCATAACTCCTCATCCACCTTCTCTGCTCAAATACAACTGCCCCAATAGTTATTATCATGCAAGGTATGACTGCATACTGATATCCCGCTGTCTTTATCAGCATATACAAAGCCACGCCCAAAACCACTGTTACTATAGAGGCAAGCTTTGAATCCATCCGCATATTTATAAGGACTACACAATCCGCCCAGCAGATAACTATAAGCATTTTTATCAGATAATATAAAATCATATAGTTTCCCATGCTGATTGACAGGGAGACATTTGCAAGTTCGGGATAGCTCTGCACCGGTGCTCCTAAGCCTTCAAATTTATAGGTCTTCCAGACTGATACCAGCCTTAGGACAATCATGACGCCATATATGATGGCACTAAAAAGCCCGGCTGCGACCAATTTGTTTTTTATCATACGATTCCTTCCGGCATATGTTGTGTGCAGTATTTTGCCCATGTCTGTCTTTTTTTCCGCGCTGACACAGGCACCGCTTATCAGGGATATGCTCAAAAGTAAAAGCAGCACATTTAAGATTTTCTCGTCCTCCAGCAGGTTGCTGTACTCATAGTAATTTACATACCAGGCATCTATGCCCTGATAATCCCTGATGCTTTCAATATACTGTGTCTGCTCCAAAAGCTTGTCAAGGAGGCTGCGCCTGTACTCCAGGCTGCCGTGAAGCATATCTGATGTGGCAACCTCCTGCGCAGATACCTTGCCTTCATCATACAGCTCCAGCACCTCCATATATCTTGCATCCTCTTCGTCCACCAGAGCCTGCAGCTCTGCCAGTCCTTCCTCAGATTTTTCAGACGGTGCTCCGCCATACTCGTGAATGAAATCGTTGTAGCCCTCCTGAAAACCCATGAATTTTACGTCAGGAATCGGATTGGTATATATGAGCGCAATTATCACTCCAACAACCACAAGTATTCCCTTTTGCGATACCAGAAGCTTGTAAAACTCAGCCGCCATGATTGACAGCCTTTCCTGAAGCCCGCTTCTCACAAGCGAATACCATGCTGCCACCTTTTGAACCACTCTGCCTGAACCAAGCCTGCGGCTTGCAATCGGGTATCTGTAATGTGCAGCTAATACCGCCACACAGCCCACTATAGCAAGCAGGAGGAGCTGTAAAATCAGATTGACAAGCATCTTATCTACGGGGCTTGACGCAATATTGAGATTTTTATACTCCGACCAGAGCCTTGCATCTATGCAGTTGTAAAAAATATTGCAGTAATGCAGATTTTCTGCCCCCTGCCCCGTCTTAATCCAGGTGTAAAGACCATACTCAATCAGACCAAATATCAGCACGCCGGCTGTCGCTGCCATGAAATTGTCTATAATCCAGTAAAAAGTCCATATAATAAGTGCAGTCAGAAAGCAGCTGAGCACAGAATACAGGTATTTGACTATGCAAAATTGTCCTATTGATATGCCATATGTCAGCATAAAATACTTCTTGACTGCCTGAACCGGCTGTGACAAGTCGCTTATTATATTTCCACCATACTTGACATTCGCAATTACAAGAAGCGACAGCTTGACTGCCAGTGTAAATAATGCAGCAGCAAAAAGCATGGTTCCAATTCGTCTGACCGCCAGCCGCCCCCTTCCCTTACTGCAGGTGTGAAGCACACACTGGAGCGCTTTCTTTCTCTCATCCAGACAGGCAAGAGCTATCAGTATCGTCCCTATGAATATGGCTATGTCTGCCTTTTCAAAGCAAAAGTAATTCTCCAATGCCAATCCACTCAGTTCTGTGATATTGTTGTCTGCAATCTTTGAGAAATCGTTCTTGGTTTTTTCGATATTTTTTTCCGAAAAAGAATCCTCCACGCTAAAAATCGAAAAGGAATTCAAATTGTCAGAGGCATTTAGGATTTCCTCGATTTTCGTGCTGTAATCAGCCACATAATCCTCATCATACTTCCCATACGCCGGATTTTCCCTGACGAAAAGAACCAGGGTGCATATGTATATTGCCAAAAGAAGCAGAAGTATTTTCTTTTTTGTTAGTAATTTGTATATTTCCATAGCGACTCCCCAATTTTTCGATTTGCATGTATTAATACTCTTAATTTTACTGAAATACCACAGTATTACTATTCCAATTATCAGGATTATCCTGCACGTTATTAATAAATGTATACTGTGATTCTCCATCATCATTAGCCGTCCACATAACTAAATCGCTGTCATTTACATATGAAAGCTCAACACATACATCTCTTCCTGCCTTATAGATAAGGGAGCCGTCCTCATTATAGACACGAATGCCATCAAAACACACAGCTATATAGGCATTTGACGTCTTATAAATCATATAATAAGCCTCGTCTGAGCTCACCACCAGCTTGTCACTTCCATCAACCAGAGAATACTCATGAATACCTTCACCAACAACCTCATAGTAGAGCATATCTCCTTTTATCATGTATACAGTGATGATATCATCTTTTACATTTATAGTCCTGTTCTCCTTGGTATCATACGCATACAAAGCACTTATCATATCACTATTGTCTTCGTTGAATTGTCCTCTCTGGAAAAAGACGTATCTGCCATAGGGTTCAAGTCTGTATACACTATTTTGCTCGTCTATACTGACTATTGTCTCCTCCGACTTAGAGCTTCCATCCAATTTTTTTCTATAGAGAGAAGAGTTTTGTCCGTTTCTTATGCAATAGTAGACATAACCTCTATGGATACAAAATTCAAAACTGGTATAGTCTGAAAATGTAGCTCCACCATCCTTGCTTACACTTACTTCTGCGTCAAACAAATCAACCACTTTTTCCTTCTGAGAGCCATCACAATTGACCTTATAGATGCAGGCAGTTTTGTTATTAAGCCCTGACATATATATCGCGTCACCATATTTTTGAATGGTGGATGTATCATAATATTCTTCATCATCTTCAAAGCCATTTAAGTATGCATTACAGCTTTCATCATTATGAGAACACTCCGGTTTGTTACAAACCTTGGTGTATTTTCCTGAATCGTACTCATAATAAAATAAGAATGTTCCATCATCTGTACTTTGTGCAATATATGCTCCATCCTCTGTAGAGCAAACATGACCAACAGTTCCCATCCATGCCTCAGCATCCTTATCATCTACGCTTTCTAAATCTTTGCAGTTTATCACGTTTTCATCACTATCTACTTTGTCTGATGTACTGCCACATCCACACAATAACAGCCCCCCGCATATTATTAATGCAATTATTTTCTTCTTCATATTCTAAACTAGCGGAGTGTTTCTAACACTCCGCCTCCTCCAATACTACCAATATTCTCTTGTACTTGAACCATAACTTGTAACTTCAAAACTGCGTTTTAACGAATTATCAACATATCCAGTAACCTTCAGATAATTTGTTGATTCATGTGTTCCGGCATAAGATGTCTGTGATACCTGAGTATTATTTCCAAATGCATCATTTCGAGATGTATGTGGAGTGATTCCTCCATTCAATGTACTCATTGTATTATAATTCAACACAATGGTTAACTGATGTGCAACCTCATTACAAGTCAGTCTTCCATATACACTTTTCTCATTGAGTGTTCCCGTAACAGTACCATTAACTGCTGCAAAAACAGTTCCCTGATTTGAACAACATAGCAAAAATGCTGCAACTAATACCGCTGATAAAACCTTTTTAATTTTCTTCATTTCCTACCTCCATTTTCTTTTGTTTTTTGTTAGTAAACGAATGCCGGCTTTCATTTACAATTTTCAGTATAGCTATTTTGTTTTCAATAACAATATCCTTGGCACAATCTACACAAATCAGGCATAATTAACACGCTTTGCCCCTTATCAAACACCTGTCTAAAGTATATAATTTTATGTGGAGGTGCTTATGATTAAAATAGTTATATGCGATGATGAAAGAATTTTTCTGGATAAATTGACAGACCTTACAAATATATTTTTTGAGAAGAGAAAGACAGCTATTTCAATTCGATGCTTTGATAATAGCTCTGACTTTATTTCTGACTTGAAAAATAACACAAATCTTTTTCTACTTGATATTATGATGCCAGAAAATTCCGGCTTGGAATTAGCATCCCTCATTAGAGATATGCAGCCTGATGCCCACATTATTTTCATCAGCAGCATGGAAGAAGCGGTTTATACCACCTTCAAATACTCACCTCTTCGTTTTATCCGTAAGGAATATATCAGCGAAGAACTGCCCGAAGCCCTCAATGCTTTTCTGTCGGATTACAGTATCTGTGAAAGCACAATTGAAGTGAATGATGGAGAAAACATGCTTGCCTTACCAATCAAATTCATAAATTATGCTGAATCAGACAAACACTATATTAATTTGTACACCGACACAAAAGCCTATACTGTTCGCGGAAAGCTGTCTGATTACTACGATATGTTCAGATATGAAAATATTATTCATGTAAACCAAAGTTATATGGTAAATTTAAAATATATCAAAAAATATGATGCTGCTTCAATTATATTGAAAAACGATTTGGAAATAAATATTGGAAGGAAATACAAGGAAACATTCAAGGATGTTTTCTTCAAATACAAGAGGAAATATTATCATGCAGATTTTATATGAAGTTATTGAAATATTAGGATGTCTCTTTTCATATTGGTTCATCCTATTTACTACAAATATTTTTTATAATTATAAAAACAAAAGTTTTAAAAAACTGTCCCTTGCTCTGTCAGTTGTCTATCTTCCACTGACATATGATTTAATCATGCCATTTTCAGGTACAGCCGCTTCACTGCTTGCCATGTTATTTGTGTATATTGTTGTCTGCATATGTTTTGATGGAAACCTTGCAATAAAGGCTTTTATCGTATTAATATACAATATTTTTTCCGTGTGTATATCAAACCTTTATTTTGCCTTATTTTCATATGGCTTTCAAATTTCAATCAGTGAATTAACTTCTCAGAGAAGCCTCTTAAGAGCCTCTATAATTTTATCTCTCTATCTGATTGAAATGGTTATTTTACTGATAACAGAGAAAATAGTAAAAAAGGATTCTGTCGGTCACTATGGTATCTTAGAGCTTGCAATCACTTTTTTATTTTTATTGATTGACTTTGCATTTTCTGTATTTTCATATATCATCCTGCACTTTCACTCAGATGGTTCAGCAATAGCCAGGCTTGTCTGCTGTTTAATGAGCATATTGTGTGTTGTGTGTACACTTATAGCCCTCTATCTTATGAAAAAACTGAAAGAGCAATACACACACAATCTGGATAATATTGCAATAAAAATGCAGTTGGATAATATGAACAAATACATAACAGACACTCAAAATGCCAGCCTTGAAATAATAGCCCTGCGTCATGATATGAAAAATAAGCTGTTAGCCTACAGTTCGCTGTTAGAAGGTGATAACACTTCTGATGTTATCTCTGACATCAAGGAAACTCTTGAGCTGCCTTCTTTAAGTGAGCCTTTGGCATATTGCGCCAACACTGCCTTTAACACCTTAATTTTCAATAAAGTACAGTCAGCCAAAGATTCGGATATTGACTTTCATTGCAGAATCACTTTGGCAGACAACTATCGCAATTTAAAGCTTATGGTTGCATTGTCCAACCTGATAGATAACGCCATCGAGCATGAGCAGATAGAACCAAAGGCTCTGCGCAGCATCAAGCTTAGTCTGGTTCAGGATGCAGCCGGCATTAACATCGTTCTGGAAAACTTCATAAGCGAGTCAGTTCTTCAAGACAATCCAGAACTATTATCAACTAAAGGCAATAACCAAAATCACGGCTTCGGCATAAAAAATGTGCGTCAGCTTGTGGAAATGATAGGCGGAGTCATTGAATTTACCGAGGACGGAAACTCATTTTTTGCCCAGATAGTTATCTAATGCCTACATCCTAGTTTCGTCTATCATGCTGTATAATTTCTGAAAAGCATCAGCAATTCCACCAATAGAGTCAATTATCCCCTCATCTACAGCCTCTTTTCCCACCAGGACAGTTCCCAGGTCCTTTGTCATCATCTCTGTATTCATCATCATTTCTCTTAATCTTTCAATCCTGCTGTTACAATGATTAGAAATAAATCCAAGTATTCTGTTTTCCATCTGCCTGAAATACTCATAGGTAGCCGGTGCACCAATCACAGTACCGCTCAGCCTGACAGGATGGATAACCATAGTACCACTAGGCACAATCATGGAATAATCCGCAGACACAGCAAGAGGAATACCAATAGAATGACTGCCGCCTAAAACCAGAGAAACAGTAGGCTTAGACAAAGAAGAAACCATCTCCGCAATAGCCAGACCGCTCTCTACATCACCGCCCATGGTATTTAAAAGCAAGAGGACACCATCTACCTTTTTGTCATCCTGTATGATTGCAAGCTCAGGAAGCACATGCTCATACTTGGTGGTCTTAGAGGTCTGAGGCAGACATTCGTGCCCCTCGATTTCTCCAATTATGGACAAAAGGTAAATGTTGTATTCTTTCTCATTGGAGCTGATTATGCCCTGACCATACTCCTTGATGCTGTCCTCTATATTTTGATTTGGAACCAGTGTGAGGCTTTTTTCCGTTGTCCTTTGACTATTTTTGTCATTTTGATTATTTTGGAGATTATGATTATTTGCGTCATTTATATTTTCTTTATCATTTGCATTGTTTATGTTTGTTTTATTGTCTATGTTTGTTTTATCGTTTATATCATTCAGATTTTCTTCTGATTCTTTTAAATTCCTTTGGTTTGCTTCATTATTAAAATTTGCCATCTTGTCTAACTCTCCTTATTTTCACATACTTTCTCTGAAATTGCTTAATACATTACATTTCAGTTTCGCAGCTTTTATTTACTTTGACTTTGTGAAACATATTCGCTTTATGGGACCTATTTACTTTATGGAACATAATTACTTTATGGAACCTATTTATTTTATAAAACCCATTTTTTTTATGAAATGTGTCACTTAAAAAATTATCAATTTCAGAAGGCACTCAAAACTTAAATTAGGATATTCTGCCATGATAATTGATTTTTTCTGCCTTGTGGAGGATATTAGATTTTCTTAATGGTCTGTACACTTTACCAGCGATTCGGCAACAGGACGTTGCCGAAAGCGAGACTTGAGCCATGGATGGCGAATGTCGAGCGGTTGCGTCAAATTTCCAATACCCCCATCAGAGCATTTAGAAAATCTTATGTCCGTAACCCGGCAAAAAAAATCAATTATCATGGCAAAATATCCTAACTCCACACCAAAAGTGCCTTCGTCCCAATTCCATAATTTCATAAAGAAAAAAGTGCGAGCCAAACAGCTCGCACTAAGTATGTGAAAAAATATAAAATTTATTCCCCAATAAGGTAATTATAAAGCCCCTCATACCTGAACTTAGACGCATTCCAAGAGAAATCATTAGCCATGCCCCTGTCAATCATCTGGTTCCACTGACGCTTGCGGTCATAATAAATATGCTTAGAGTAATTGATAATGTCAAGCATCTCATCTGCATTATAATTGGTGAAAGAGAATCCGTCTCCTGTATTTTCATACTCATTAAATGGCTTTACAGTGTCCTTAAGTCCACCTGTCTCCCTGACAATTGGCACTGTTCCATATCTGAATGATATAAGCTGGGTCAGTCCACATGGTTCAAATCTCGACGGCATAAGGAAAGCATCTGCCGCTGCATAGAGCTTATGAGCCAGATCATCTGAATAACAGATATTTGCAGATACCCTGTCCGGATATTTCCAGGCATAATGTCTGAACATATTCTCATACTGCGGGTCTCCTGTTCCGATTACAACAAGCTGGGTATAATCGTCCACCAGTCTGTCCATTACATAATTGATGAGGTCAAGTCCCTTCTGGTCTGTAAGTCTTGAAATAAGACCAATCATGTATTTCTTCTTGTCAACTGCAAGTCCCAGTTCTTCCTGAAGCCTTGTCTTGTTTACTGATTTATTTTTACGGAAATTCTCGGCATTATAATGGTAATATATTTTTTCATCTGTCTCAGGATTATATGCATTATAATCGATACCATTTACTATTCCCTGCATATCAAAATGCCTTGCAGACAATAAACCATTTAAGCCCTCACCATAATAGTCTGTCTGTATTTCATTTGCGTAAGTATCGCTGACTGTGGTGATGTAATCAGCGTAAACAAGTCCACCCTTAAGCATATTGGCGTCCTTCTTAAACTCAAGCTTATCTGGTGTGAATAAATTACTTGGGAATCCTGTAAGCCCCTGCATGGTCTTTGTATCCCATACTCCCTGGAACTTAAGGTTGTGTATTGTGATAATTGATTTAACACTCCAGAAGAAGGGACCAGCCGCAAACTCATTCTTTAAGTAAACCGGTACAAGTCCTGTTTCCCAGTCATGACAATGGATAATGTCAGGTCTGAAATCAATAAGTGGAAGCATTGACAATACTGCCTTATCAAAAAATACAAACTTTTCAATATCATATCTGATATCTCCATAAGGAGAGTTACAGGTAAAATATTCCTGATTATCAATAAAATAATAAGTCACGCCGTCAAGCTCATACTTTAAGACCCCGACATACTTATTCTGTATGTAATTTCCTGCGCTCATATAAAAATGGGTCACATACTCAAATTGGTCTCTGTACTTTGCAGGAATACAGCTATAATTAGGTATTACCACACGCACATCCCAGTATTTCTTGTCAAATTCCTTGGGTAAGGCTCCACAAACATCAGCAAGTCCACCTGTCTTGATAAATGGAACGCACTCTGAAGCAACAAACAGTATTTTTTTCATAATTCCCTCCTGTTTTGGAAGTATTCTTCACATATATTTTTCTCTAAATATTGTATATAATTTATAAATAGACTATCATATATTGTCTTTTTAGTAAATATATCTGATAAAATAATTCCACAATAAAGACAAAAAAGTTGTCACATATACAATTTAATGTGACAACTTTTAAATCTCATTATTTAATTTCAAATGGAATTGACGCAATCTCCCTCTGTTCTTCGTCCCTGCTTGTCACTTCCAAGCTGAGATTGGTCTGTCCCTCATAAAGTACCATGATTTTGTATACAGCACTTCCGTCTTCATTTTCCTGAGATATACCGCCTGTGAACCACTGTAAGGCATTTCCGTTTTCGTCAACCACTGACATCTCCGGGTCATTATAAGGGTCATTGTATGGTGCCTGGGTAAAATCAGGTGTCTCGATTGTAAGCACCAGTCCTGCTTTGGTCTTTACCACATTGCAGAGCTTTACACCATTGTCTTCCTTATTAAGGTCATAGGTCACATTCTCTGAGCGGTCAACCGTAACCGGGAATCTAAGTGTCCAGTCCCCATCCACAGAAGCTGTACTCACATAATCGCCGTTGTCCTCCCATTCATCATCCTTGTAGCCTGTCAGGTTAGTTATGACATACTCTATTTCCAGAGAATCTGCCTTTGAATAATCCTCTGTATCTCCATCACTGCCAAAGCCGATTAAGTCTATCTCTCCTGACTTCACATAGCTTCCGTCAGATGCTCTCTCAAAGCCCATCATGACACCGCCAGCCTCATTTCCATTTACTGTAAGGGCTTCTGCTCCCTTTTCTGCGGTTATAAAGTCTGCCTGATTTAAGCCCTCATCATCTGTCTGCAGGACTGCGGTGTAGTAGATTACATATCCGTCACAGTATATATCTGAAATCGATACAGTGACTCCGCCTGACTCAGCGCTGGTATTATATTCATCAGCCTTCTGACTCTTTTCCACTTCCTCCTCTGCTGTGAGTGAGTTCTGGGCTACAGTCTTATATATGTTTGCCTCGTTTTCATCCTTGGTTCCTATTTTATTTTCAATCAGCTTTCCTATAGTGTTGCTGTATACCACATCTGCCAGCGCAGGATTTGTAAAGCCTACTGCTCCGATTACAACTGCGCAGGCTGCCGCTGCGGCTGCAACTGCTTTTCCTCTGCCTTTTTTCTTATTTTTCATCTCAAGTGCCCTCACCTTTCTCAATACCCTCTGTTTACTGCGTGCCTTATCAAAATCACTAAATTCTGTCTGCTCGTATTCTTTCTCATTTATCACAACATCATTTAAAAGCTCATAAATATTTTTTCCCATGATTTATGCCCCTCTCTCTTCTAATATATTCTGGCGGAGTTTCTTTTTGCCGCGGGACAGCCTGTTGTATATAACCTCCTGCTTCATCCCGGTTTCGACACTTACCTGCCCCATGGTTTTTTCCTCGACATAAAGCTTGTAAAACAGGTCTCTGTCTTTCGGTTTCAAACAGGACAGCATTTGTTCGACCTCCTGCGATATTTCCCTGTCTACTATCTGGGCAAGGGTCTTATCCTCATGGACTATCACCATGTCCTCAATATTTACTGTTTGAGCCTCTCTCTGATAGCTCCTTAAGTAATCAATCGCCTGATACTTTGCTACCGCCGCAGCCCAGTTTTTAAAGGTGTTTTTGGTCTCATCAAAGCTGTCTATGTTCTGCCAGATTTTTAACAGCACATCATCAAAACATTCCTCCTGCCGCTCTGGCAGATAAAAGAGATGCTTGCGAATTACCGACATCAGTAACCCTCCATACTCATCAATCACATAAGCAAGAGCTTTTTCGTTATGAAGCCTTAGCTGCTTTATATAATTTTTTTCTCCTATTTTCATAATTTTCTCCATCCTTCCCTGGATGCATCCGGGATGTTTTGTAATTACACTTTATACTACGAATTATATAATGGCAATCTATCAGTAATATAAAAAAACTGCCAGAATCTAATTAGATTCTGACAGTCTGCTACCGCAAAGGCTTTCTATTATCTGTAGATTTTTACCTTTTTCAAAATCATTATGATACAGATAACTGACATTCTGAAATATCCCCTCGTCTGACGCTATTACCGCAATATCCTTCTGTTCCTTTAGGACTCCTGCAACGCTGTACTCCTTTCCATCCACATAGATGCTCCTGCCGTTTACGGATGTACTTCCGAATAGTTTCACTGCCACTTCCTTTCCCAAGAGGCAATAACCCTCCTCACTCACATAATTTTCATCCGGGAAAAGGATTGCTGAGTTACCGCAGACCACTATCGTTTTCGCTATCAGGCTTTTATGGTAATCTGTGTTCTCGATATTCTTTTTTCCTGAATCAATCCAGAATACACAGCTTAACTCCTGCTCCTTTAGGGTGTCTTTCCAATTAGCCTCGGCTGTACCGGTGTCAAAACTATTTTCTATCTGGCAGCTTACCCTCTGTAACTTATCCTTGCTTTGACCGGACTTTATCATATACCATGCCAGTCCACCAATTGCTAGTACGCAGGCACAGGCGATAAGGAAGATGCTTTTTCTATTTATGACCTTATTCATCCTCATACAGCCTGACCTCCTTATCCCCCAGCACTTCCTTGTCAGACTCAAGGATAATCTCATCCCCATCTGCAATCGAATTGCTTTCCAATCCTGCATAGGAATTATCCTTTGCCTTTACAGTCACGTTAACCCTTCTGGCATAATACTGTTTTCCCAGAAAACCGTCCTGCTCCTCAAGCTTTAGGATGTAGTCCTTCTCCCCGTCAGAGTGAAGCGCACTGAGGGGCAGACAGCAGTTAAAGCTATTTGAATCAACTGTTATAGTCATTTCCCCCAGCATACCGGCTTCCGGTCTGTTATAGCTGTCCACGCTGTCCAAATCCACAAGCCCTGTCACCTGATAAGTGCCATCCGTCTGCCTGACTATGGACTGGATAGGGATGTCATCAATTACTATGCGCCCCTGCATAAAGGACAGGCTCATCTTATCTGATGTCGTAATCTCCTTCCTGTCGTCCTCACTAATCACAGCCTTCGCCAGCAAGCCCTCACTGTAATCCCCCAGCAGTGCAACCGGGCTCTCAGTGGTACGGGTTCCGATTTCTGCTTCAAGCTTCTCAATCACTCCGTCTGCTTCTGCGCAAATCTCACCATTTGCTTCTTTAATCTGCTCTAATTCGTCAAGCCTCGCCTGAGCCTCCTCAAGGGCTGTCATAAGCTCCATACGAGAGCTTTCGCTCTGCCTGTCAGCTTTCTCGGCTGATGTGTTTTGTGCATTTTCCAAGTCCTTTTGCTTGGAATAAGCATTATTTTCCTTGGTAGCTTTGGCTTCCTCAAGGGCATCCTGCTTCTCCTTAAGGGAAGCCTCAAGCGCGTCCTGTGCTTCCTTCCAGGCTGAGTAATCTTCACTGTCTGCTGCCGGCATCTCACTGTTATGGCTTGATACCTGACCGGACAGCTCATCCACCTCCGCCTGCAGCCTTGCTACCTGGGCATCATCCTGGGCAGTTGTACGGCTTAAATCCTCCGCTGCGGAATCAATGCTCCTCTGCCTAGCCGCCTCCGCCTCAGCATTACTCTGGTCAATCTTTAAGTTTGTCTCGTCTAACTCTGCAAGCTTCTGTGTCTGAAGGCTCACAGCTTCTTCTGCTGTCCTTATAAGCTCTTCCAAATCAGTAAGGTCAACTGTCATAAGTACATCCCCTGCGCTTACCGTCTGTCCCTCCGACACCGGAATATTATCAATCAGCACATCACTGCCAGCAAATACAGGCACTTCCTTTTGGGCTTCAAGCTCCACATTGGCTGTAATGCTTTGGCTGATTACTTTATTTTCTCTCATGCCCACCCTGACCATGGGCAGGTTAGCTGCATATACGCCCCTGCTCACAATAGTACATACCAATAAAAATACCAGAAATACAGCAAAAATCTTTATTTTCATTCTTATGCCTTTTTTGTTTTCTTCCATATTATCTCACCTCATTCTTTTACTCCCGAAGCTACAATTCCCTTTTCCAGATAGTTCTGCCCTATCGAGAATACAAATAATGCCGGCATCAGGGTAATCACAGATGCCGCCAGCAGCAGTCCCGTCTTAAGACCATCTGCCTCCGGAAGAAAAAGTGAAATAGGCCACAGGCTCTTATCCTGTATAAAGGCAAGTGGCTGTTCCATCATATTCCAGTAGTCTAAGAATCCAAGAACCAGTGCTGAGAAAATTCCTGACTGTCCTAAAGGAATCCCAATATGCCAAAACATAGCCCATTCTCCTGCTCCGTCCATTTTTGCCGCCTCATACAGCTCTACAGGGATTTCCCTAAAGCTCCTGTACATCAAAAAGACAGGAAAGGTTGAAAAAACCGTAGGCAGTATAACAGCCCAGATTGTGTTAATTAGCTTTAAATCCCTAAGCACCAGATAAGATGGATACATGGTAATCTGAAAAGGAATAAGCATCAAAATTACATATACAAAAAACAAGAGCTTTTTACCCTTAAACTCCCATTTTGCAAAGCCATAGGCAGCAGGCACTGCAACCAACACCTGACCAATCAGAATAAGGCTCACCATTCCAAGCGAATTCCAGAATACCTTTAGGAATTGTGGTGTCTCAAAGAGTAGCTTCTTAAAATGGCTTAAAGTAGGATAAACATAGGTGAGTTTCCACTGCACCTCTCCTGCATCGTCTGACAGAATCCCGCCCAGACAGTTGGAAAGCTCCTGATTGCTCTTAAGTGAGCCTGCCAGAACCAGAAGCACAGGATAAACGATTACAAAGCCAATTACTGCGATTATGATAATCTCAAGTATCTTCTTAAGCCTTAGGCTGAATGCCGGGGCAAATATGTGCCTGACCTTTTTTCTTATACTAAGTTTCACGCTCAGGTCATAGAAAAACTCCTGCACCCATGACTTAATTTTTCTAAAGACCGGAAGGCTGTCCTTTTCCTCCTCCCGATTCCACAGATGCTCCAAAACAGCCACAAAGGCTCCAAATACGATTGTCAAAAATACTGCTGACGCACTAATTTTGTCAACCTCAAGTCCGGCAAACCAGTTGTGCAGCAGGTGCTGAAACAGATACATGTTCTGCTGTGGGTAGGCTCCTGCCACCAGATAAGCCTCCCTGTATATCCTAAAGGAATTAAGCAGGGACAAAATGGTAATAGTATAAAAAAATGGCTTTAGAGATGGCAGAATAATGTATCGCAATAGTTCCCCGGAATCAGCTCCATCGCATTTTGCTGCCTCTATCCTGCTCTCTGGAATGGAATCCAGTCCCGCAAGCCACAGCACCAGAGTATATCCCAGATTTTTCCAGATGTAGCTAAAAACCAGCACCCAAAAGGACGCATTACTGTTTAGCCAATCTACTGGCATTATTCCAAAGAGTCCCAGAAAGTGATTGAGCATGCCCTTTTTATAAAAGAATATCTTCCATGCCAGCACCACCGCCGCTGTAGGAATAGCCATTGGAATCAGATAGATTGTCTTTATCCTTTCCTTCTGGACCTTCTGCGTTATGAGCAGTGCCAGCAAGAAAGACAAGAGTAAAAGCAGGGGGATGCCAAATATGAGCAGCCTCCCTGTATTTTTCATTGCAAGCACAAAGGCATCATTTTGCAGCACCATCCTGTAATTTGTCATTCCAACGAAATGCTTTGTCGCATTACAGTATAATGACTGGTAAATAGTTCTGGCAAAGGGTAACAGCACAAATACCATTACCCCTGTAAAACTCATGATAAAATACAGCCAATGTCTATTCCGCAAGATAGAGTGTAAGCTTTTGAACAATCTCTTTAACACACGAATCCACATCCTTCTCGCCTGATACGGCAGCCGTTCCATTGTCAATAAAAATCATCTTTACATCACTGTCTATATTCTGAGGGGTACTTGCTGTATCAAGCCAGTCTTTAAGCTCAGCCAGTTCTGCTTCTGCAGGCCATGATGTTATAAGCTCACAGTCTGAGCCGTCTGCCCCTGGAAAAGTGCTTTCAACCATTGAATCTGAATCTGGATTTATAATAAATTGGTCATATGCGTCTTTATTAACAGGACATCCGTCCTCTGTATCAATTTTTTGTACATCCTGACTGAGGAGCTCCTTAACAAAGGCTCCTGCCAGTTCCTTCTTGTCACTTGCTGAGCAGATTCCTACTACGTTTTGCGGTACAAACAGATTCTCATCATCACCATCATACTTGGCATAGGATATGCTGTCATAGCTTTGTGGTACTGCGAAAAAATCCGATATATCAGACATATTGCCAAGACATCCTATTCCTGCATACTGGTATTTGCCAACCACGTCTTCCGCCTGTCTTCCTCCACTTCCCCAATAGGTATCAGCATCAATTTCACCTGATGCAGCTATTGCTTTGTTAGTATTTTCACGATTATTCTTCTGGCTTTCGGTCAGATTCTCTGTATCATCCTCATAAATCACCTTTGCAGTCTCAAGAATTTCCTTTATCTTTGTCTCATCTATGCTGCCCTCTGCTGTCTGCCATGAGTTTGAGCTTCCAAAGTATGCCAGCTTTAAGGCTTCCTCCGGCGAATAGGTACCCAGAGTGGTTGCATAGACCTCTTTATCAGACAAAATCTGCTGGGATACATCCGCAAGGCTCTTTGTATCGCTTACAAGCTCTGTCATGTCCTTGTCCCCGATTAGCACCGGTATCTCCGTCCTGGTTGGAAGAGCATATATTTTGCCATCGTTCTCATAAGCCTTTAAAATCCCCTCAAAGTAATTGCCACTGCCTGTAAGCTCATCTACAGTATCGCTTAAGTCCTCCAATATGCCTTTTTCCTCATATTTTTCCATTGGAAGTCCATCTAAAATAAGCAGGTCTGGACCCTCTCCCGACAAGAGCTTTGTATTTAAAGCTGTAATTGCATCAGACTTCTGGATTCCGCTGTCTGCATCCATTCCAATCTCAAACTTCACAAAGACATCTGGATTTGATTTGCGGAAGGCACTGATTGCCTGACGGACAGTCTTGCTGTCCTCCAAGGCATATATCTCTATCTGATTATCCATCTCAGCAGATGCTGTCTCATCATATTTGTAGGAAAAGGCGCTGCCATCATCAAAAAACAGATATATGACACCATCCTTTTCGCTGACGCTGCTTGGCGAAAGGCTTTGATCAGACAGACTGGTCATCATTCCATCCACAAGCTTTTCCATAACACTTCCACCCATCTTATGGTGGTAGATGCCATCTCTTGAGATAACATAGATTGAGTCTGAATCCTTTGAATCCCCACAGTATTGCTGCACGTCATCATATCCCATCTTAGATATAAAGTCATCAAGTACAGAATCATCCTCATCCAGTGTGCCGGAAGTCAGATCATAGCTGTAGGCTTTTTCCAAATCCATGATAAAAAGCTTATTATTAAAAATATTGAAGTTCTGGATATATTTATTATCAACATTCTGGATTTTCTTGCTGGTGTCTGATGATATGCTGTAGCGCCAGACTGTGCCATCATAATCCCCCAGATACAGGGTATCTCCATCTGAAAAAGCAGCGTACTCCAGCTTTTCTATATCCGAAAAAGTCAATTCACTCACACTGTCATCACTTCCGATAAGCAAATAATGTACGGGATAGCCAACCTCACTATCTATATCCTCCACTTCATCCCAGTTGTTATATGAGATAAATAGCCTGCCATCCTTTGATGGTGCTGTCACCTGAATATCCATGCTCTGTCCAATCAGCTCTATAAGCTTTGGTATGTCCCTGCCCTGCCAGTCTGTCTGGTCGATTGAGGTCTTTGTATACAAGACTCCATTGTTAGTATCTACAAAGGCAGCACTTCCATCGTCAAAGGTAACTACATTTGGCGAACCGCAGTCTGCCGGCATATTGATTTCCGATTCTATATATCGTCCCTTTGCTGTATCTGTGGCTTCTGTTGATGTCCCAGCACTTGTACCAATTCCTCCACAACCTGTCATATTGAGCATTACAGCGGCAGTCAATGCCAGTGCCACAGTGTTTAAGGCTCTCCTGTATTTTTTCCTAATCATTTTCTAGTCTCCTTTCGCTTCCTGCATATTACTTTATCAAAGCAATCTCTAAATTCCCTCTAAGCATTCTCTAATTTGTCTCTAATTTTAATTGCCTTATAGAGATTCTTTAGAGATTTCTCTGATAGAATTATGTTAAAATAATATCAAATATATAGCAGGAGAAAATAATGCGGATTTTATTAGTAGAGGACGACAAAGATTTGTCCATGACCTTAAAATATGAGCTTGAGACAGAGGGCTATGATGTAGATGTCTGTAACGACGGGGCTGACGCCTTATTGTATGTAGAACAGACTGTGTACGACATAATTCTTCTGGATCGTATGCTCCCTCATCTGGATGGAATATCTATATTAAAGGAAATCAGAAAAAAAGAAATGATGGTTCCGGTCATCATGCTCACTGCCCTTGGCGAACTTGACCAAAAGCTCACTGGGCTTAATTCCGGTGCAGACGATTATTTAGTCAAGCCCTTTGCCTTTGAAGAACTGGCAGCCCGTATCAGATGCATATGCAGACGACCGGGAAACCTCATGCTGGATTCCACCGTAAGCTTTGCTGATGTAAAGCTCAACACCAATTCCTATTCACTCACTGGAGATAAGGGTTCCTGCACCCTCTCTAAGACTGAGGGACAGTTACTTGAATTTTTCATTAAAAATCCAAACCAGACCCTGCCCAGAAACACTATCATAAGTAAAATCTGGGGTCCCGATGGTGCTGTGGAGGATGGCAATCTGGACAACTACATGTATTTTATCCGCAGAAGACTTTCAAAAATCAGTTCAAGAGTATCAATCCGCACCATCCGCGGTGTGGGATATCAGTTGGAGGAAACAGATGTATAAAAAGGTCAGGCACAAACTAACTTTACTGTTTACAGGCATATCCAGCCTGATTTTAATTATCATGTCTGTCATATATCTCTACTTGTCACAGACAAATTTGGAAAACAACTATCTGCTTTCCTTTCAGAGCGAGTCAGGCTCTATCCTCACTCACATAGAGGCAAACTCGACTTTATATCCAAGCCTCTTACAGAAGCTGTCCTTAAATGGAAAATATATGCTGTCAGTTTACGATTGCGGCACCCCACTTTTACTAAACCAGAATTATCAGACAGAGGAAACCCAGCTTGTAAGTGCCAAGGTATATGCCAAGGGTCATGCGCTTTTGGCTGCTAACGACTCAAACACTCCCTGCATTCAGGAATCTTTTAAATATACTTATGAAAATGACCACTACTATGCCTGCATAGCCCAGATTAAAAATACAATTCACAAGGATACAGAGGTGGTCATCTTATATCCCTTGAAGGAATACTACAGCAAGGCGCATTTTCAGATAGTGATTTTTATTTTGATTGACTTAATCGCAGTATCTGCCCTCTTGCTCTTCTGCCACTTTTTCACAGGGCATCTGCTCCGCCCCCTCTGGGAAAATCAGAAAAGCCAGACCGCCTTTCTGGCTGCGGCATCCCACGAGCTGCGCACTCCCTTAGCTGTGATTCTCTCCGCCAGCCATATCCTCAGCGGGCTGAATGCTGATGGGCAGACAGATTCCAACGCTCCATCCGCTTCCAGTCTGATTAATACTATTGAAAAAGAGGGAAAGCGTATGACAAATCTGGTAAATGACATGATGCTGCTTGCAAAAACAGACAGTGGCAAGCTCACCTATGATATGCAGCCTGCAGAGCTTGATACCCTCATGATAGAAACCTACGAAGCTTTCTACCCGCTGGCTAAGGAGTCCTCAAATCATGTGAGACTTAATATATCTCTGCCGGAAGAAAATATACCGGTATGTATCTGCGATGGCGAGCGAATCAAACAGGTGCTCGCAATCCTGCTCTCAAACGCAATCAGCTACAGCAGCCCAGAGGGGCATATATGGCTTGGAATTATGACAAATGGTAAAAATGTCATTTTGTCTGTGGCTGATGATGGTATAGGAATCTCACCAGAGGCTAAAGAGCACATATTCGACCGCTTCTACAGAGTGGATGATTCCCGCTCCACCAAGGAGCATTTTGGACTGGGACTAAGCATTGCAAGGGAAATCGTAAATGCCCATCATGGCTCTATCACAGTCCATGACAATGATGGCGGTGGAAGTGTATTTGAGGTCATGCTGAATCTTGCATGACCTACCAGCACTTACTGCACTTCCCATATCCATTGTTAATCGCATACTCTTCTGTAACCTGTGTCGCATTATCCGGATTCATTCTTCCACAATTATTTATAGAATGATATTTTTCACCGGTTGCGGACAGCCAAACCATTGTATCACCGCCTGATGCAGCAGGTGTTTCTGATACTGAAGGCTGTTCCTGCCCACCGGCATTATCTGTTTGTTCTGCACTCTGTTCCTGTTGTGAAGAAATTGTATCTGACTGTGTTGCAGTCTGCTCCTGTAGTGCAGCTGTGGCTTGCGTCTCCTCATTATCAGATTCTGATGTATTTGAACTTTCGTCTTCCCAACTTTGTCCATCAATATAGTCTATTGATATTCCCGGCTGGACATTGTAGCAATATACATTAAACTGTACGCCAGCTCCGTTGTCCTCGACAGATTTGGCTTCGATTATCACACCTGATGCTAGCAGATTATCCCCTGAGAACACCGGTGTAACCCTGTAAAGCACATGATTATCTGTATCATTTACATAATCAGCCACCTCGTTTTCAAAGGGCAGCATGCCATCCACATTCAGGTATCTGGTTCCTGTTATCAGATTCTTTTCGTTAGCGTTTTCCCCTGCAAGCTGATAGCCAATCAGATGACATCTATTGTATAAGTATCTGTCCGTTATGCAGTCGTACTTTACTGTATGCCAGCCTGTGGGCTTCACCATGCCTATACTGCCTCTCTCCTCTGTAGGCATTATCTCCTTGCAGACATTGGCATAGCATGCCCCACATCTACCAAGAGAATCCAGCTCACTGTACAGCTCGAAGGCTGTTGTGGATAGTTCTTCATCTGTAAAATATGGCACGTTTCCATTTAATTCCACATATGGATTACCGCTGTATTCTGGAATTGTCTCATTGGCAAAAGCTTCCAGTGCTGTATTTATATGCGCCTCTGCAAGACTTGCAGCTTCCTCCGAAGACATTTGTGTAGCGTCTGTCTGAGTTTCACCAGCCTGCACCCGTACTGTCTCAGATTCAATAACCTGAGTATCGGGAACGCTTACACCTGTACCCGGCTTTATTATTCCGATTAAAACAAACAGAGTTAATATACCAGCTAGACTTATGCTTGCTTTTTTCTTCATATTGTACTCACTCCTAACCAATTCGATATAAATTATTATACCTCAGTAGAATCCTGCAATCAAATTCTGATTGTACATGCATTAACATGCAAAAAACCAGCCACCGGCAGCTTTTCCTGCATACTTTGGTATAATAAAACCTCCTCGTCCATGCAATCCCTGCACAGACAAGAAGGTCTCATCTCCAATAGCTCTATGCTATTTACACGCAATCTCTGCTCAATTACTCTTCCCAGTTATGGTACACTTCCTGTACATCATCATCCTCATCCAGAAGGTCTAAGATTCTTCCGATATTGATGATATCAGCTTCCTCTGTAAGTGTGACATAAGTCTGAGGAATCATGCTGACCTCCGCTGATGCCATAACAATTCCTGCATCCTCAAGAGCCTTGTGTACAGCATCAAAGTCTGCTGGTGCTGTTGTAATCTCAAAGCTGTCCTCTTCCTCCGAAAAATCATCTGCACCTGCATCCAGTGCCAGCATCATGAGCTCATCTGCATCCATATCGCACTCTTCCTTGTCGATGATAATCTGACCCTTCTCATCGAACATGTAAGATACGCAGCCCTGAGTTCCAATGCTTCCCTGTCCCTTTGTGAAACAGTTTCTGACGTTGGCTGCTGTTCTGTTCTTGTTATCTGTTAAGCATTTAACAATAATAGCTGTTCCTGAAGGACCATAGCCTTCATATGTACATGTCTCATAGTTTACGCTGTTGCCATCTCCAGCAGCCTTCTTGATACCTCTATCGATTGTATCGTTTGGCATGTTGTTTGACTTAGCCTTAGCAATAACCTGTGCAAGCTTAAAGTTGTTAGCTGGGTCAGGTCCGCCCTCTTTAACTGCTACTGCAATCTCACGTCCAATCATTGTGAAAATTTTTCCCTTAGCAGCATCATTTTTCTCTTTCTTATGCTTGATATTCGCAAATTTTGAATGTCCTGACATAATCTGTAATCCTCTTTTCTAAAAAAATACGTGTTTATAATATCATTAATTTTTATTTGGTGCAACTTTCTTAATCATAACCTGTCCAATTACATTATCATTTACTGATAAAACAGAGAATTCATAGCCATAAGCATTAATCACCGGCTTCTCATCCTCCTCCGGAATTTTGTCCATCTGGGCAATCAAAAATCCATTCAGTGTCTCAAAAGCATCCTCCTCAAGAGGCAGGTTGAGTGTCTCCTTCACATCAGAGAAATCCGTCATGCCATCCATATAGTAACTCTGGTCGGCATTTATCTGGATGAGCTCCTCTTCCTCGTCATGCTCGTCCTCGATTTCACCAACAAGCTCCTCTAAGATATCCTCCATGGCGACGATTCCCGATATCTGTCCATACTCGTCAATAACCATCGCAAGGTGGTTCTTTTTTGCCTGCATCCTCTTAAATAAATCATTAATATTCACAGTCTCTGGGACAAAATCAGCCTCCTTAATCAAGCCCTTTATATCCTTGATTGATGTTCTGAATACTTCGTTTCGCTGTGAATACTCAAAGGCATCCTTGATATGTAAGACACCGATTATATTATCGATGTCATTTTCATATACTGGAAATCTTGATTTCCCAGCATCTATCATAAGGCTCACTGCATCAATATAAGACAAATTGCCATCCAGGCTTAATATATTCTTTCGATGAGTCATAATATCCTTTACTTCCTTGTCATCAAACTCAAAGATATTATTTATCATCTCCACCTCGGACGCAAGAATATTTCCCTTCTCATGTCCCTCATGAACCATGGAAATAATTTCTTCCTCCGTTACATCATCATTTCCATGTAATTGTTCAAAAACCTTACCCTTTGACTTTTTGCCACTGGTAAGCTTAAGCAGCATACGCGCCTCTATCAATGCAACAATACACAGCATCACACAGATGCAAATTAACATTCTATCTCTCCTTCTATCCTCTTATGTAAATAGTTCCAAACTGATTTCCAGTGCCTTATCTACCTTCATCAGAATCTGATTATCCAGATGACACACCTTATCCTTCAGTCTCTTCTTGTCTATTGTCCTAAGCTGTTCCAAAAGGACAACAGAATCCTTTGCCAAATCGTACTCCTGACAGTTCAGCTCCACATGGGTAGGAAGCTTTGCCTTGTGCATCTGCGAGGTAATCGCTGCACATATAACAGTAGGACTGTGCTTGTTTCCAATGTCATTCTGCACAATCAGCACAGGTCTTATACCTCCCTGCTCAGAGCCTACAACAGGTCTTAAATCTGCATAGTAAATATCTCCACGTTGAATTATCATAAATACACACTCCATATTTGGTATACAGAAAGTATTTCCATATTTTTCGAGTGTATTCTGTTTTTTTATCTATATTTATTTTACATAGATATTATATTCATTCAACCGCTAATTGTGCACATTACATACGATAACCCATCTATTATATCATCTGCCATCATAGAATACGAGCCCTTGTTTATCATTGCCTCGTCTCCTGCCAGTCCATGTATATAGACGCCAAGCCCGGCGGCTTTTTCACTGACCACTCCCTGAGCTAAGAGTCCGCCAATTATGCCGGATAATACATCACCACTGCCGGCTGTCGCCATGCCCGGATTACCTGATAAATTGATGTATACCGAGCTGTAAGGCAGGGCAGTTATTGTCCTGAAATCCTTTAAGACACAGATTATATTGTATTTGTTGGCAAAATCCGTGGCTGAGTCAATCAGCCTGCTCTGGATAAAGCCGACAGAATCCCCTGTCAGACGTGCCATCTCCCCCAGATGGGGAGTGACTATTATATCCATATGTGGTCTTAATAGTATATCGGTCTTCTCTGCAATTATATTTAATGCATCTGCATCTATTACCATAGGCACTGTGACATTTTTAAGCACGCAGTCAACTATTTTCTTTGCTGTGCTGTCCGTTCCGATTCCGGGTCCAAGAACTACGGCATCCGCCCACTTTAAATTGTCAATAAGCTGCTGTTCGTTATAAGGCTTGCTGTAGCAGCTCACTATGGCTTCCGGAAGGCTTGACTGGACTACAGTCCTGTTTTCCTCGGCAGTATATAGCTTTACCAGCCCTGTTCCCCCTCTGTATGCCGCCCGCGCACACAGGATGGCTGCTCCAGACATGTCCTTGCTGCCCGCTATCACCAGAAGCTTTCCGTAGGTGCCTTTATTGGAATGTGCTGCTCTCTGTGGCAGTTTCTTCACATCCTCCTCTTCATAGGCAAAAAGCCGTGGCTTCCTGTCCAGATAGCTCTCTGCTGTAATGCCAATTTCAGTGACAATAAGCTGTCCTGTATATTCATTTCCCGGCCACAAAATCTGTCCTGCCTTGGCAAAAGAAAATGTGATTGTGGCATCTGCCTTAAACGCTGCTCCAAGTACCGCACCATCATCTGCACAGATTCCCGATGGCATATCTATGGCAATCTTTGTGCCCTGCATGCTGTTCATCTGCTCAATAAGCTCCAGATAAGAACCACTGATGCTTCTGGAAAGCCCTGTGCCAAACAGGCCATCTATAATATAGTCATAGCCCTCTGTCAGTTCATCCACCTGACCATAGGCGTAGCTATCATATATTTTCTTCTGAAGCTTGTAATTATCACTTCCGCTCTTTGTATCGCCCGCCAGATATATATCTGCCTTTATGGCTTTCTGGTTCAGCAATCTGGCAATTGCTATGCCGTCAGCCCCGTTATTGCCAGTTCCGCAGCAAACCAGTATTCTGTTGTTTTCATTTAACTTATAATACGCAATAAGCTCCCGGACAAAATTCATAGCCGCCTGTTCCATTAAAACCATAGAAGGCACATGGAAATGACTTGATGTATTATCATCCAGAAGCTTCATCTCTTTTCCTGTAACAAGATATTTCAATTAAGCTGCCTCTTAACTTTCCTTATTATCCTTATTGTCACTTGTCCCTACAATCAGGTCATCATACTGTATATCAAACAAATCCAGCACCTCAGCCCCGAATATATCATGTAAATAGGAATAGATTTCCTTATTATTGATTGTCCTGTTCTGTTTTCTGATTATATTCTTCTTGAGGTCAATCCTGACCTGGGCAATCCAGTCTTCTATCTCCTTTGCCTCGGTCTGGTTTACTCTGAGCTTAGAATAAAAATAGTCCATGGACAAAATCATAAGGCTCTCGTTCACCTCTTTGATTTCCTTTGGCAGCTCAAGCAGCAGATCCTCCTCCTCATTGATTTTTTCATTTACTTCGTCAATGAGCTTTTTGCTTTCCAGTCTCTTTTTTTCACGTTCAGCACTATCGTCGTACTCATCATCCATATTCTGAACGATTTCATCCATAAGCTGGTTTTTGATTTTCTTTAGCTTTTTAAGCTCAGTGTTTGCTCTTCCCTGCTGGGCAAGCAGCTCGTTCACCTTAGCTTCCTTTTCCTTGATTTCATCTGTTTTGCCGTGGATGGCAAACAGTCTGTGCCATTTCTGGTCTAAAACCAGCAAGGGAATATTTTTATTGGATAATGCTGCTCTAAATTCTTCCTCTGTCTTCACAGAAAACACCTCCAGGTATTATTTAGAGTTTTTCTTGTTCTTTACTATGTTATAGCTTAACTGCATCAGGCTGTCTGATAAATGAACGCTCTCTACCACCACATCCTCATTGTTCTCAATGTCCAGATCAACATGGGCAAAATTCCAGATAGCCATCACACCCAAATCAACAAGCTTCTGGGCAATTGTATCTGCCTTTGATTTTGGCATTGTAAGTGCTGCTATATCAACATGGTTATTTGCACAGTAATCATCCAGCTCATTTAACATAAGGATTGGAATATCTCTTACTGCCTTGCCTTTGAGCTCCGGATTCACATCAAACAATGCTACTATCTTAAAGCCCAGCTTCTCAAACTTGACATAATTTGCCAGAGCCTGACCAAGGTTACCAGCTCCTATAATTATGATATTATGCTGTTGGTTAAGCCCTAAGATTTTTCCGATTTCATCATATAAATACTGGACATTATATCCGTAGCCCTGCTGTCCAAAGCCGCCAAAATTATTTAAGTCCTGCCTGATTTGTGACGCTGTAACCTTCATTCTGTTACTCAAATCATTTGAAGATATTCTCTCTACGCCATCATCCAGCAGTTCTCCTAAATACCTATAATACCTTGGCATCCTTCGGATTACCGCCTGCGATATTTCTTTTTCCAACGTATTCTCCTCCAATCATGTTTCCATTTACATAAAGAAAACCCTAAGCTAATTATAGTTTTATTATAACTCACTGTCAATGTGTGAAATTTTTAACATATTAATTAGTCAGGGTATTCTTTTTATTTTTTAGAGAATAGCTGCAAGTTCTTCTCTGATTGCTTTAATAAATTCCTCGCTGTTTAATACAGTTGGATTCTCAATTGTTGTAATGAGTGCTAAATCCTTTGTCATTTTTCCAGACTCGATTGTCTTAAGACATGCACTTTCAAGCTTATCTGCAAATGTGCAAAGCTCATCTATTCCGTCAAGCTCTCCTCGTTTTCTCAAAGCACCTGTCCATGCAAATATAGTAGCAACAGAGTTTGTAGATGTCTCCTCTCCCTTTAAGTGCTTGTAGTAATGTCTCTGTACTGTTCCATGTGCGGCCTCATACTCATAGTATCCGTTTGGAGATACAAGAACAGATGTCATCATGGCAAGTGAACCAAAAGCAGATGAAATCATGTCACTCATAACATCGCCATCATAGTTCTTGCATGCCCAGATAAAGCCACCCTCGGATTTCATGACACGTGCTACTGCATCATCAATAAGTGTGTAGAAATATGTAATTCCTGCCTTCTCAAATTTCTCCTTGTAATCAGCATCAAAGATTTCCTGAAAAATATCCTTAAAGGTATGATCATATTTTTTAGAAATTGTGTCCTTTGTTGCAAACCATAAATCCTGTTTTGTGTCTAAGGCATACTTGAAGCAGCTATGTGCAAAGCTCTCGATAGAATCATTTAAGTTGTGCTGTCCCTGAATAACTCCTGCACCTGTGAAGTTGTGGATAAGTTCTCTTGTCTCTGTTCCATCCTCTGCTGTATATACAAGCTCTGCCTTTCCCGGTCCCGGAATTTTCATCTCTGCTGCCTTGTATACATCGCCATAGGCATGTCTTGCGATTGTAATAGGCTTTGCCCAGGTCTTTACATTTGGCTCAATGCCTTTTACAACGATTGGTGCTCTGAATACAGTACCATCAAGCATTGCTCTGATTGTACCATTTGGGCTTTTCCACATTTCCTTAAGGTTATACTCTGTCATGCGGGCTGCATTTGGTGTGATTGTAGCGCACTTTACGGCTACACCATACTTCTTTGTGGCATTTGCAGAATCAATTGTAACCTGATCATTGGTACGGTTTCTCTCTTCAAGACCCAGGTCATAATACTCAGTCTTTAAATCAATAAATGGAAGCAGTAATTCATCCTTTATCATCTGCCAGAGAATACGAGTCATCTCATCTCCGTCCATTTCTACCAGTGGTGTTGTCATTTTAATTTTCTCCATCACATTCTCCTTTTATTTTCATCAGGTTTTCCCAACCCATTTTATCCATGTTTTCTTTGGTGCTCTTTATATGCTTTCTGGCACATTCCTCAGCGAGTTCAGCGTCATGTGCTTTTATGGCTTCGGCTATTTTTTTATGCTCTGCTGTAGAGTTTTTTGCCCTGTTGGCAGCTCCTAGGGAGTTTTTCCTGACCCTGAGCACATACTCGTGGTAATCCTTAAGCACCCGCTTAAGCTCCCTGCTTCCGGATGCATCATACATTATCTCATGAAACTGGCTGTCCAGAGTCACAAGCTGCTCATAATTTGCCCTTGACTCATGGAACTCTGATAGCAGGAGGTTCTCATCCATCTCTGTTATCTGTTCATCTGATATATTGTTTGCTGCCCATCTTGCACAGAGCCCCTCTAAGAGTGCTCTTATCTCATATATATCCTGTATGTCTTCTAAGGACACTCCTACCACGACAGCTCCCTTATTTGGCACGATAGATACCAGACCTTCCAATTCAAGCTGTCTCAAAGCCTCCCTGACCGGTGTCCTGCTGACTCCCAGCTCTTCACCAATATTTTTTTCTTTGAGCTCATCACCGGGCTGATAAAAGCCTTCCAGAATATTATTTCTGATAGACTTATAGACCCTGCCACTCAAAGAATAACTATCTTCTGACATAAATTACCTCTTTAATACTATCCTATTTACAATATAATTCCAAGCTCTTTGCAGCACTTTGTGATTTCAACTACAAGCTCATTATCTGTGATTACTGTAATACGGCCCTCGTCATACTGCTTGTCAACCCATTCCTTAACCTTTGATACAAGCTCTGAGTTCTTGTCAACCCTGCGGTCATCCCCCAGTCTGTAATATGAATTAATCCAGTGAGCTATTCCTGCAAGTCCGGATGTATTTGAAACTGCTACAAGTGGTGGACGGTTAAGGAATTTTCCGGTATCAAATATATTGTAAATCTCCTCATTTTTGAGAAGTCCGTCTGCATGGATTCCCGCTCTTGTCACATTAAAGTTGCTTCCTACAAACGGAGTTCTGCTAGGCTGTTTGTAACCAAGCTCCTTCTCAAAATACTCAGCCATCTCTGTAATAACTGTAGTGTCCATGCCATCAAGGGTACCCTTGAGCTGGGCATATTCAAATACCATTGCTTCAAGTGGTGTATTTCCGGTTCTCTCACCGATTCCAAACATAGAGCAGTTGACACCGCTTGCACCATAGAGCCAGGCAGTTGTGGAATTGTTTACTGCCTTGTAAAAATCATTATGTCCATGCCACTCGATAAGCTCTGATGGCACACCTGCATGGGTTGTAAGTCCATAGATAATGCCCGGCACGCTTCTTGGAATAACTGCTCCTGGGAAATTTACCCCATATCCCATGGTATCACAGGCACGAATCTTGATTGGAATCTTGTACTCATCCATGAGCTTCATAAGCTCTACGCAGAATGGAATAACAAAACCATATATATCTGAACGTGTAATATCCTCAAGATGGCATCTAGGACTGACTCCAGTCTCAAGACACTCTCTGATTACGCTCAGATAAAGGTTCATAACCTCTCTTCTGGTCATTTTCATTTTGTAAAAAATATGATAATCGGAACAGCTTACCAGAATACCGGTCTCTCTTAAGCCAATCTCCTTGACAAGCTGGAAATCCTGCTTGTTTGCCCTGATCCAGGCTGTAACCTCTGGGAACTTGTAGCCTCTCTCCAGACATTTATATACAGCATCTCTATCCTTTTTGCTATACAGGAAAAATTCACTCTGACGGATTTTGCCCTTAGGACCACCCAGCCTGTGCATATAATCATATATAGTAACTATCTGTTCTGTTGTATATGGAGCTCTGGACTGCTGTCCATCTCTAAATGTAGTATCAGTAATCCAAATATCCTCTGGCATATTGTGTGGAACAATTCTATCGTTGAACGCAATCTTTGGGATTTCCGAATATGGAAACAGATTTCTAAATGTGTTTGGTTCGCTGACATCGGCAAGCTGATAAAAGTGCTCTTCTAACTGTAATAAGTTAGTCTTGTTGTTCATTATTACTTCTCTCATTTTTCTTCTCCAAACTTTATACATTTGTGTTGAATATTTATAGAATATTAACCTTTTGAATAATTGTATACAATTATACTTGTATCGTCAATATCTGTTTTGGGATTATTTTGTACAAATATATGAGTATAAACCGAAATATTTTGTAACACATTCTGGCACCCCACATAGACTATACTGTAAATCAAATATTTTGGAGGTCACTTATGAGTGATTTAGCTGCAACAAACTGTGGATGTAATGGATGTAACGAAGGAAATGGATGTGGATGTAATTCAATCATCTGGATTATTATTCTCCTCTTCTGCTGCTGTGGAAATAATACAATGAGCTTTGGAAATAACGGATGCTCAGACAATAATAACAGTTGTCTCATCATCATCTTATTGTTATTATGCTGTGGTGGCTGCAACGGCTCTTCAATTTTCTAATATACATCTTTTGGAAGCGGGCCTATATGGTCCGCTTCCTGCTGTCTGTACCCTGATGGGCTGGTGTCCGGTCTGAGTTTTTTTCGCTCTCCCTCAGTTTTTCAAGCACACCACACTGACTGCTTACCCTGTGATTTTTTATGCAGTTTTCATCAATTTCATATACATTGTTACCATCTATAATAAGTCTGCCCATAGAAAACATTCCCTTTTTTATATTTATATGAAATTTTATGCATAATGTGATAATAAAAACATATATTCAAATAAAAAAGGCATTTTATGAGCGAAACAAACCCTCTTTTTACTCCTTATGATGAAATGACCCAGACTAAGGAACTTCAAATTATAAAATCTTTTATTCCTTATTTACCATCCGGTCAGCAGAGGCAGTTTTCCATGCTGATTCAGTACATACAGATGATTAACTGCATGAATATTTTTTCTGAGTCCAACCAGACTCTGGCTGCAGCGGAGGCAAATGACCCTGCCGGCAGACGCACAGCCATGCTGAATGCAGTTAAAAAATTCTGCACCCCAAAAGAACAGGAAACTATTGATACCCTGCTTAGTATCTTCAGTATTCTTGACAATCATGAATTATTTTTTAATTAGGAGTTATTTTGACAAAACAGGAATTTATTCAGTCTTTTGAACAGAAGCAAAAGCCATCAGACATGATGCAGGCTATTCCCTTTTTGATGGAAAATATCAAGGAAGCCAGGAACAATGGCATATCCTTCACCAAGGATGAGGTCACTACAATCTGTAATATACTGGTAAAAGACCTGCCTCCCAAAAATCAGAAGCAGGTCGAAAACCTAATCAAGCTGTTAAATTAAAAACCTGCAATATTTATGGCTAATATTTTATCCAATGGGCTGACACAAAAGCCTTTGCCGTCAGTTCCCTCAAGATATTTTTCACCAGCAGTTTCAAAAATCACATACGCAGTATCATTACGCACATCTATTTCCTCTGAGCCCGGTGGCATTTCTATCTGCTTTTCTGGTTTTCCCGGCTCGGAGGATAATTTTATAAGTGATGAGTAAATCTTCATATAAGATGATGAGTTTCTGCCATAGGATGTACTCAGGTAGACCTTGCCATTGTCATCAAAAGCTACCCCCTGCACCTTTGCAGGGATAGTGTACTTGTTAAGTGCATTTAACTCATTGGCATCCGAATTAAAATAGTATGCCACCATCTTTGACTTCCACATCAGTGTATGGGTAGCCACCCAGAGCCTGCCGCCATAGCAGGTGATGCAGGATGGCTTATTTTTGACCGGATACACATCCACTACTGCTGTGGCATCCACAAACTCCTTGGGATTTTGTGTCGCCATAAGCTTTATAAAATCATATGATATCCTCTCCACCGTGTTGTTATTGGAATTGCACACCCAGACATTTTCCCCATCATAGGTTATGCCTCCCAGATGGCTCATGGAATCCATGCCCAGAGTCAGAAGATAGTCACCTGTTGTAATATCAAATACCATCAGCTCTCCCATGCAGTCCTCTTCCTCTGAATATGAGGTAATCAATATATAATCATCCGCTATGCAGAGTCCCTGCGGGCACTGTGACTCACTGAAAATGTAGTTGTTGAAGAAGTCCTCCTCCTTAGTCTCCGGCATACCGGGAATTTTCAAGTCCTCGATAAAGTAATAATCACAATCCTTTAGTAAAACAGTGTCCGGGTTAAGCCTTTCGCTGGATGAATACTCGTAGTTTTCTACATTGTATATATTATTCACCTTTCTAAGCCACTTGGCGTACACAGTGACTGCCTTTCCCTTCTGCCCGGTCACTTCCTTAACCTTATATTTAAAATCAGGGTCCAGATACCAGCCCTGAAAATAATATCCAAATTTGTGGGGAAGCCCTAATGTCATGGTCTGTCCGGCTTCCAGTCTGTCTGGGTTTTCTATGTTATTTACTGCGCCATCCAGCACATATACGATATATGAGCATCCCTCATCATTGGACAGCCCATCATATGCCTGTGTCAAAGGGGCAGAAAAGCCCAAAGAGAGCTCATCACTCTCCTCGGGCATCTGTTGTGCATAAAATCTTTCAACTTTTAAGCTTATAAGAACAGATAATACAAAAATGCATGCGTATAAAATTCCAGTCCTTCTATTCTTCAATTTCGACAAGCTTATTCTTCCTCTCCTCTATTTCTCTTGCAGCCACATCCTCCGGTGCCTGCTCATATCTGGCAAACTCATAAGAGAAGGTACCGCTGCCACTGGTCATGGAACGAAGCTGTGTATTATAGCCATATAACTCCAGATAAGGTATATCAGCCATGATTTCCTGATAACCATTGTCAACCGGGTTCATGCCCATAACTCTTCCACGTCTCTTATTTAAGTCTCCCATTATATCGCCGGTATATTCATCCGGTACCACAACCTTAAGAGCTGCAATCGGCTCAAGCAATACAGGGGAAGCCTCCATAAAGCCCTTCTTAAATGCCTGCATAGCAGCAACCTTAAATGCCATCTCAGAGGAATCTACTGGATGATAAGTGCCATCATAAAGCACAGCCTTAACGCCTGTTACTGGGTAAGCTGCCATAGGTCCCTTCTTTACTGATTCTGCAATGCCCTTTTCTACAGCTGGGAAAAAATTCTTTGGGACTGCTCCGCCCACAACGCACTGCTCGAAGACATATGGTGTCTCCAAATCGCCAGATGGCTCAAAGGTCATCTTTACATGTCCGTACTGGCCATGTCCGCCAGACTGCTTTTTATATTTATATTCTACGTCAGCTTTCTTTCTAAGTGTCTCCTTAAAGGCAACTCTTGGACGCTTAAGCTCAATCTCAACCTTGTATTTTTCAAGCAAGGTGCTCACAACTACATCCAGATGCTGGTCTCCCATACCATAGAGGAGTGTCTGTCCATTCTCAGAATCATTTACATTATTAAGAGTCAAATCCTCCATCAGAAGCTTCTGCAATGCCTGCGAAATCTTATCCTCATCACCCTTGTTCTTTGCTTTGTAGCGCATTGATACATATGGTTTTGAGATTGCTGCTCGTATGTATGCCACAGGTGTATTCCTGGTGGACAGTGAATCTGTTGTCAGAGTCTTCTGGAGCTTGGCAAGTGCTCCGATGTCTCCTGCATGAAGCTCTGGCACCTCCTCTACCTTGTTGCCCCTTATCACATACAAATGACCCAGCTTCTCATCAAAGTCTCTGTGATAATTGTAAAGTGTATCATCAGACTTAAGCACTCCTGAATTCACCTTAATAAGTGAATATTTTCCAATGTATGGGTCCACAATTGACTTAAATACATAGGCTGTCTTTGCCTTTGAGAAATCATAGTTTGCCGGATAAACCTCATTGGTCTTGGTATTGATACCGGCACATTCCTTTCTGTCAGGGCTTGGGAAATATTTAACAATATCACACATGAGTGTGTACATTCCACGAGCCATAATATTTGAACCCATAAGCACAGGAACAATTGAACCATCTATGACATTTACACGGAGAGCCTGACGGATTTCATCCTCAGAAAACTCATCCCCATTAAAATACCTGTCCATAAACTCTTCACTGGTCTCTGCAACAGCCTCAAGCAGGGCTTCCCTGCAGATTCCCAGATTTTCCTGTGAATAATCAGGCACATCAAACTTATCTACTGTGCCCTTGTCGTTCCATCTCTTCGCCTTCTGCTGGACAACATTTACATATCCCACGAACTGTCCGTTTTCCCTGATTGGCAGATGGAACGGAGCAATCTTCTTGCCATATAAGGTCTGCAGGTCCTCAACCACCTGTCTGAAGCTTGCATTATCGATATCCATGTCTGTGACAAAAATCATTCTAGGCAGATTGTACTTCTCACATATCTCCCAGGCTCTCTTTGTGCCGGTCTCAATTCCCGCCTTGCCAGATACCACAATAATTGCTGCATCCGCAACTGAGACAGCCTCCTCAACTTCCCCCACAAAATCAAAATAACCAGGAGTATCCAAAATGTTTATCTTTACATCGTTCCATGGAATAGGAACAACTGATGTATGAATGGAAAACTTGCGCTTTGTCTCTTCTTTGTCAAAATCGCTGATTGTATTTCCATCTGCAACTGTACCCATTCGTGTTGTCAAACAAGCAAGATAGGCCATAGCTTCTGTCAATGATGTCTTTCCGCTGCCACCATGCCCCAGCAGAACGACGTTTCGGATCTTATCCGTAGTAAAAACATTCATATAAGTACCTCCCAACAATTTATTATATGGTTATATTGTACTAATATTGTTATGTATTTACAATAGTTTTATGCAAAATTACCTTAAATATTCACAATTTCACTTTTACACTTTAAGTTTCTAAAGAGATTTATTATAATATATATAAAATTGAGTGATAAAATTACTCGGAGGGAAATATGAAATTTGAAAAAATCGGATTTATAGGGCTTGGACTAATCGGAGGCTCCCTTGCCAAAAAAATCAGGGAGCTTAAACCAGCCACACAAATATATGCGACAGCCGGACATGCCAGTACTATCACACTTGCACATGATATGGGCTTATGTCAGAATAAGGCACCTCTTGAAATGTCAGATTTTAAGGACTGTAACCTGATTTTTCTCTGCGCACCTGTCCATAAAAATGTAGAATATCTGGCACAGCTTAAGGATATAATCAAAAGTGACTGTATCATAACAGATGTGGGAAGCACCAAAACAGAAATACATGAGAAGGTTATAGAGCTTGGTATGGAGGATAACTTCATAGGTGGACATCCTATGACAGGTTCTGAGAAAACCGGTCTGCAATACTCTACTGAGCGTCTGTTTGAAAATACCTACTATATTATCACACCTACAAGCAGGACCCCTGATGAGACGATTTTAGAGTTTAAGGATTTTGTATCATCCCTTGGCTCGCTGCCGCTGGTACTGGATTACAGGGAGCATGACCATGCAACCGCTGCAATAAGCCATCTGCCGCATATGATTGCTTATTCACTGGTAAATATGGTAAACGACATTGATTCCGAAAATGAGACAATGAAGACTATTGCAGCAGGCGGTTTCAGAGATGTAACAAGAATTGCTGCCTCCTCACCTGTTATGTGGCAGAATATCTGCAGCTCCAACAAAGAGCAGATACTTGGACTCATGGATAAATACATGGATTACTTTGGCAGTTTGAGAAGCTACATAGCAAATAACGACAGTGATACTCTCCTCAAATACTTTGGGGATGCCAAGGAATACAGAGATTCACTCTTTATCCCCGGCAATAAAATCAAGGATGAGTTCTTTGAAATCTATGTGGATTTACCTGATGAAGCCGGTGTTATCGCAATCGTTGCAAGCCTTCTTGCTTTTCAGAATATCAGTATTAAGAATATCGGTATTGTGAATAACAGGGAATTTGACCAGGGTGTCCTGAGGATTGAGTTTAATGATTCTCTGGCTATGGAAAGGGCTGTTGAAATACTAGAAGAAAGGAATTATACTATATATCGGAGAGGATAGCTGTGGCTATCCTCTTTTGTTTGTATGCGTCCAGAGAAGCTGGCGGGGGCTGGTGGGCTTGGCTGGCTGCTTGTATTTTAGTGATTATATGGTAATCAGTCTATTTTCTTTGTTATTCGGGATTTGGACTGAAATATGTGGTTGATTTATAAAGATTGTCAGTCCAGCCCCTATATATTTGGGGGTATTGGACTGACATATTCACTTGATTTCGGAAGTTTATCTGTCCAATTTATATGTATACATAAGGTTTAGACCTATATATTCAACTATATTGGATAAATACTCAGTCCAATGGGCATGGATATATTTTATATGGACTGATATAATTCGCCGGAGTTCGTACTTCTATAAGATTTCCTGATGGATCATAAAATCTCACCATCTTTTGTCCTCCATCCAATTCCGTCAATTCAGTCTGAAACCTCACAAAAATATCACTTGAAGTAAGTTTATCTACCAGTCCCTCAACATCATTATCTTCAAAATATAGTTCAGTCGCATTATTATATGGCGTTGTAAAAACTCCAATGGCATCTCCCCATAATTTTGCCTCCTGTAATACCAGACCTTCAGACAATATTGTATTGCCTTCCTGTTTCATAATTACCTGCAATCCAAACATTTCCTGATAAAACTGAATAGATTCTTCCATATCATCAACTACTATCAAAACGTTTTTTAATTTCAAAATTTCTTTTCCTGCCTCTCTAGTTCTTTTTGAATCCATATCATAATTACATCCACAAGATAGTCCTGTTGGATTCTTCAAATAGAATACCTCTGTATTTCCATCATTTGCTATTACAATCTATCAATCCCTTACTTTCAAGTTCACTTTATCATAGAGCATCACATCAACCTTCTTTTCCCTTTGAAAATGGACTCAAGTCGATAAACAGTTTCTTCAATCCGCTTGTGTCCTTGAACTCCTTGAATAAATACTCCAGAAGTTCTTCCTGCCTTGCCTGCCCTAATGTAAGCCGGTAAAGAGACAGAATCTTTATCAGCCTTTCATAATTCACCTCATCCTTACTCATAGGATACATTGGCACAAGCCTTTCTATTTTTACACTCTGATTCTTTCCGAAACACCAGAATGGTACAAGCTCTGACTGATCATTCTGCTTTTCCGCCTTTGCTGCTTCAAACATTTCTGTCCATATGTCACGCTTAAATCCCATCCCATCTGCCTTGCCATATTTATCAGCAACATTCTGTCTGATTGCAAGACACTTAAATCTATTAATTCTGCCTTCTCTTTGCTCTAAATCTATAGGATTACTTGGAAGATTCCAGTGCATAATCACTCGGCAGTAATTATGAAAATCAAGTCCTTCCTGTCCGATTGATGTTGTGGCAAGCACAAATGGACGCATTGGTGAGTTAAAGGCATTTCTGATATTTTCTTTACGCATGACTACCTTTGAATTATCGCCTGCATCCTTTGTAAAGCCAACTGCATAGCTCGACCTTATTCGACATCCATCACTCTTCCTGTCCGCTCCGTTAATACGTTTTTTGAAATCAGGATAAGTATCAGCGATATAGGTGGCTGTATGTATTTTCAATGAATCCATCATCATGTCATGCACGATCTGATACTGATTTCCATCCGACTGAAAACCTGCTGTTTCTTTCAGCATATGGATATATTCATCAATCATTGCCTGAAAACAGCCATCTTTACAGTATTTAAGTACATTCTGCCAATGGGAATTATCATCCCTGCATCTGCCATAAGCAAGATCAATGATAGCTGTTGACTCCGGTAAATTGAAATTATTGACAAATACCTTTGCAAGCGATGTTGCTCTGGCTGTGCTTCTTCCATTAGAACGATAAATGCATATTGCTGGCGAACCCAGTACCATATTTACCAATGTTTCCAGAAGATCCTCCGGCTTTCTTCCAAGATGAATC
>URLU01000002.1 GCA_900548765.1 uncultured Lachnobacterium sp. | reverse complement strand
ATGATTATTTACCTGCTTTCTATTTTATATATTGTAGTTTCGCTCGCCAAATATACCGGTTCCGACTCTGACCATTGTAGCACCTTCTTCAATTGCCACCATGTAGTCACCAGTCATACCCATTGACAGAACATCCATACTGACATTATCTATGTTTTGATTATTGATGTCAACTGATAATTGCTTGATTTCCCTAAAGTACAATCTATTATCCTCTGGATTCTCTACAAATGGTGCGATTGTCATAAGTCCCTTTATTTTCAAATGGTCAAGTTTTGCAATATCCCTTACCATCTGGATTGTCTCATCCTTGGATATTCCAAACTTTGATTCCTCGTTTGCAATATTTACTTCAACCAGTATATCAGCAGTCACATCATGCTTTACTGCCTGCTTCTGGATTTCCTCTGCAAGCTTTAAGCTGTCAACTGAATGAATCAGGGATGTCTTTCCTATGATATACTTAACCTTATTAGTCTGTAAATGTCCTATCATATTCCACTTTATATCCTGAGGCATAAGCTCCATCTTCTCGCACATTTCCTGAACCTTATTCTCTCCAAACTCTCTGATGCCCTCATTATATATCTCCTGCAGCATTTCAACCGGCTTTGTCTTGCTTACTGCTATAAGCGTAACCTCAGAGCGTTTCCTGCCGGTCTTGTCGCAGGCTTTTTGAATATTTTCCTCAACTTTTGTTAAATTTTCTTTTAACATTTGTTTTTTCCTCTTTTCTGCTATATTTTATTTGCTTATGATATCATTTTCATGAACGGAATCCCCATTAAGGGCTATATGGTCATACAGAGAAATACCATAAGCTGTCTTCGGGTCTACAATTGTATAATCATCATTCTGTGATATAATGCTGATTTGTTTGAATACTGCATATCCCTTATTTATATTATACACTCCTGTCAAGGCTTCCTTGTCTGTTCCAATTGTGTATGTTGATGAGGAATCGTTGAGCATTACCACATCCCCCTCATTTACATCCTCACTGTCAATATAATAGTAATCATCTGTCTCAAAGTAAATTGTAGGAGTTACAAGCTTTACCTGTCCATCATCCTTATCTGATTTTATCAACAGACAGGGATCATTGGAATCTGCACCCAGTGTAAAATATGATATAGGTACCTTAAAAAACTCCTTTGATGTAATGGCAGAATTTGGGATTTTAAGTCCTGTCTCTGAGTTTAAGACAAGCTCAATCTCTGTATATCTGTCATTGATATATCTAATCATAGAGGTTTTTAATTCCAGATTTAAAAAATACGAACTTTCCTTCTTTATAATCTGATATGCAGCATTGCAGGTGTAATCATCTTCACAGAATTTAATTTTAACATATGAGCCATCATTAAGCTCCTCTGCCAATGAATCTGAAATTTCAATAATTATATTCCAGGTATCACTGTTAATCCTCTTATATACCGGATCCAGCTGATTAATCTCAGCATTCTTGTCCAAGTCTTTAGATGAATAGCTGGTAGAAGTTAAATCCTCTTTTGAGAAATCAGAGACTGTCAGTCCCTCATAGCCGTCTATCCTGTAGCTGATTATACCTGGCTGGGATGAAGTATATTTATAAAATGTAGCATTTTGCTCCGCTGTTCCCACTGCATCACTCAGAGAGCTTAAAGCATTCTGGCTCAGGGTCTGTGTCAGGCTTGAAGATAACTGCTCCTTAAAAAGAGACACAGAGGAAAAATCCGAAGAATTATAGCTCTGGGCAAAGCTGTTTATTTCATTTGCAAAATCTGTTATGGACTCCTTATCAAGTAAAGAACCATCCTCCACTGCTGATGTAATTTGAGACGAAACATCTCCTGTAGTGTCAATCGAGTATATCACATCATTTACGGACACCTTGGAGCCATCACTCACATAATAATTTATATATCCGCTCTGTTCTGCATATGCCACAGTCTCATCTCTGATAATCAGACCTCTGTAAATATTATTTGTTGCAATAGTTCCTTGGGAAACCTGATATTCGGCGATAGAACTGGATGTCAAATATGTAAAAATATGAAAAATCATATAAACAATAATAACACAAAATATAACCATGCCTATATTGAGGCTAAATTGTCTGTTGTATTTAATTATCTTATCATTATTTGAAGCCACAAAATTCACCTCTCAGAAATAACTCTCCTTTTTATTTTAACATAATGCGTTTATGTATAAAAGATGAAATAAGTGAAATAATAATATAAAAATAAAGGAGGCACGGGAGTTTGACAGTTGAATTTTTAAAAAGTTATCGCAGGTCCCATAAAACCTGCATTTTTACAGAGCTTTATCTGTAATCGCGGAAGAGTCGGATTTTATCCAAAGTGAACTATACAAAAATTCAAACTTCATCCATACTATATTAAAAGCCTTTAATAATTTCTAATTAATTCTTTATAGAATTCAACAGCAAGAGGAATTTTTACTTACTTCTTCTATCTAATCCATTTTCGCGATAATAACGAGCCTTATCCTCATACATTCTCTTATCTGCAACTTTAGAAATATCATGAATAGTTTCCCATTTCTCCTCTGAACTAAATACATATCCATAAGAAATAGTCATAGAATCCGCAAGCTCACCATGCCAATTTAGTACTTTGTTGTCAAAATCTTTTAACATAGTGTCAAACTCATTAGTGTTATTTGTAACGAGAACAACAAACTCATCACCGCCAATTCTGTATACGTTACCATAATCATTAAAAATATTCTTCATACACTCTGCGGCACCACATATAAGCTCATCTCCCGCCATATGACCAAATGAATCATTCACCCGTTTTAATCCATTTAAATCCATCGACAGATAAATCCATTCATCATCAAGTTCAAGCTTATTCACATCATTTTCATATGCATGTCTGTTATAGCACCTTGTAAGTTCATCTGTATTTGAAGTATACAAAAGCTTCTCTTTTTCAAACTTCTCCTGCATAGCTTTTGTGGCCATATAAAACATAAAGCACGACGCAATAACAAAATATATGCCAACAAGAACTATCGCAGACATACTTCCCTGCAAATAAAGTAAACTTTCTATTGTTACAACAACCATATATCTATCGTCTTTAGCCATCAGACATCTATAATGATGTCCGTCTACTTTTATATGTTTTGCAACATGTCCATTTCCACTTATTTCGTCAGGATATAAACCCAATTCATCAAGATTCATACCAATCTTACCTGTATCTGTTGCCCCATATACATTCCCTGTATTTACATCAGCTACTAAAATCTCCATTCCTTTATACACCGGCATATCTGCAACAACAGTAGAAATTTTATTCTGCCTGATTTCATTAAAAAGTCGTGTAGGAGCAATTCCAACCTGAATCATTTTGGTTTTATCATCATTCCAGGTAATTGCATACATCATGTTTTTTCCTTCAGCAGTATTAGGTGTAACATCCTGACACATCGAAAGATTTTTGTCAGAAAGCATAGGTTTAAAATAACTAATCTGTTCTCCGGAATCGAAATTCAAACCAAAATACTCAGGCAAAGAGCCACTATAAATACTTCCCTCTTCATCTATCAGATGTATTTCATCAATCGACAATAATCTTGCAATCTTTTGAAGCTCTTCAACATCATTCTCTACTTCAGGTTTAGCATCCACGATATATGCCACCGCCTTTGCTCTTATTATATACTCGTCCTTTAACGACTCAATTAAATCCTCCTTACGAGTATCATTTTTCTCAAGAACAGTAATAACACGATCAAGAAGTACATTTGACATCCTATATACATTTCTATCATTAAAATATTTTAAAATACTGGCTTCAAGTAATAATGCAATAGCAATTACCACAATAGCCCAAATCACAATTTTCTTTTTCTTCATAAGATTATTATACCATCCCCTAAAGCTGAGCTTACACAAAATAATTACCTATTTAAGAAGTTAAGAATTACCACAAGCAAAAGCATATGCGCTGGATAAAAAGCATAACAGATATACTGGAATGGTTTACAGTGATGTCCCTGACGACCTTTGTACAACCAGATTGGAATCAAAGCAAACAAAGCAAGCCCCTGCTGACATAATTCAAAATCTAAATCAAGAAACTGAACAGGATACATAAGTCCACCAAGCATTTCAACATTAATAAAATATAATCCAATTATCTGACCAATCAGGCACCACCATTTTCTTCCTCTAAAGAAATAGAAAACAAAAATCATAAGCACACCTGTGCCGTAATAATCAACCATGCATAATGTTCCAAGAAGAAATCCTAAGATAACTACAAGTACACATACAAGTATGTATAACCACTTCTTCTGTTTTTCCTTAACTTTTTCCATCAAATGAATTCCCAAAAGTCCCATTAAGAGTGTCCAGATAACATTCTGGTGCACTGGATAAAACCATGTTCCGCCATACATCAAATCAAATGGTACCTCAGAAATTACAGCAAATGCCAACATACGTAGGGCATACTTTTTAAAATCATGAGTATGAAAATATCCTTCAACTACCATAAAAGCAAATATAGGAAAAGCAATTCTGCCTACACATGTGAGCCAATCCTGGGCAGGAAATATAGTAGCCCAAAGATGGTCCATAAGCATAAATGTCATTGCCAGTATATGGAGTGTCGCTGTACTAATATCAAACTTTCCCGTTTTCAACGAATTCGAATTGTTGGTTACCATTATATTATCCTCCTAATCTTTCTTTAGTAAAATAAAGACCAATGAACTAATTAATAACATATAAGGATATAATAAACATAGGAAGTATCCTTTGTTTTATTTCATTTTATCATAATAAATTATTAACTACATTATTTTTTAAAAATATAATGTTATTTCCAGTTAAAAAATTTAAAAACTCATGGCTTGGGCGAAAAGCGAAGCTGCCAAATAAACAGAACTCTACAATGAGCGCACCGGGAAAGTAACGGTTGAAATTTTCACTTTCCAACTGTCAAAGATGGGATTTTAACATAATGCCCTAATGTATAAAAGACGAAATAAGTGAAATAATAATATAAAAATAAAGGAGGCACTATCATGAAATGGTTAGATAATACACTGTTAACCCTTGCTGTAATCGGCTGTATAAACTGGGGCTTAATTGGATTCTTCAGATTTGATCTTGTGGCATTTATTCTGGGAGACATGACATGGATTTCCCGTGTTATATATGCTCTGGTCGGACTCAGCGGAATCTATATAATCAGTTTCTTCGGACGTATCAAGACACCTGATATCTAAATGCCAGCTTATCTGTGATGAATGACAGTTTAGATATACAGAAAACTGCGCATATTGCAAGCCTGCTTGCTTTTTCTGTATGGGAAATTGCAGCGTGATTTCCTATACAGTAAAAAGAGTGTTCACAGAACTTGTGAACACTCCATAATCTACATATTCCATAGACACTATAATGATACAACAACCTTTGCCTTAGCACATTCCGGCAAATCATCAATATTCTTTGAAACACTGATGATGAACTTAATCTTATATTTTTCACTAATCACATCCAGCTTTTCAATTGCATAGGTAATCTCATTTTCTGTATCAACAGAAGCAATTGTCAAAAAACTATCCAGGTACATTTCCTCAAGATCATTGTCCTGTGAAACAATACCACATATAAATCCAATAAATTCATCACAATTTGAAATAGAATAATCCATCACATTGATAAGTCTGACCTTATTATTCAGTTCATACATATGCTTCTGACTCTTGTCTAAGTATACGACACTGCCTGAAGCAGATGCCACAGATGAATTAACCCTTCCTAAAAGTTCCTTTGTCTTACCTTTTCCTTTTTCTCCACATATAATCTCTATCATAGCGGCCCCTCCTGGATATAATATTGTGAAAACTAACCAAAACCTTCAAGTTCTTTGATATTATTATAGTATACCTGCACATGAATTACAATCTTTAATTACCAAAAGACGACAATATATCATTCATTAGTAAATATAGATTGGATTTTCCATCAGCCTTAAAAACTATACTGATAAGTCTCTCACCCTTCGCATTAGTACTGAGCAGCACAAGACAATATCCTGCATCATATGTGGTGCCGGTCTTTCCACCTATTACATTTATTCCCTCCGGTGCTTCAGAAGCTCCCGTGAGGTACTGGTTTGTATTGTTATAAGTCTTATCTATAGTATTGCCAGCCGCATTAGTATATGAGACATCTATGGTCTGGGTACTGATTATCTGCTGGAAAGTCTCCAGTGATATAGCATTGGAAAAAATCAGATACATATCATAAACCGTAGTATAATGATTTTCATCCGGGAAGCCGCTTGGATTTACAAAATGGCTGTTTGTAGCTCCCATCTTTAAAGCCTCTGCATTCATCACATCAGCAAAAGCCTCTACACTGCCTGAATAATACTCAGCAAGAGCCACTGCCGCATCATTTCCACTGCACAACAAAAGCCCATAGAGCAGATTCCTGACAGAAGTCACATCTCCCTCATTTATGCCGCATACAGATGAAGATTCGTCCTGATTTGCTGCATTGGCTGATACAGTAACCATATCATCCAGATTACCATACCGGATAATAATATATGCGGTTAAAATCTTCGTAGTACTGGCAGGATATAATTTATCAAAAATATTCTGACTGTACAGTACTTCCTTTGTATCAATGTTAAATAAACCAGCACCCTGAGCCACGTCAGAGTGTGTCTGGTCTGTTCCGTAATTGACATTATTGGTTACACACAAATTGCTTCCGAAATATGTATAGGTATTGCTGCCCAGGGTATAGTCATTTGAATATACATCATAGGCATTGGCCACCTTCTGAGCTCCACATCCGGTTACAAAAAGAGCTGCTATGCAAAGGACACACAGCAGTCTGCTTTTTTTGAGTCTATTTATACATTTCACGCCAGTCTAAATCTCCTCTGTCTAATGACAAAATAAGCACCTCCGCAGTTGCAAGATTAGTTGCAAGAGGAATATTATGTTCATCACAAATTCTAACAATACTGTTTACCTCAGGCTCATGTGGCTTTGGTCTGAGCGGATCTCTTAAGAAAATAACGAGGTCAATCTCATTATGCTCAATCTGGGCACCGAGCTGCTGTACTCCACCTAAATGTCCTGCAAGATATTTATGAACCTGCAGATTTGCTACCTCCTCAATGAGTCTGCCAGTGGTTCCAGTAGCATAAAGCTCATGCTTGCTTAAAATACCGCGGTAAGCAATACAAAAATTCTGCATTAATTTTTTCTTTGAGTCATGTGCGACGAGTCCTATATTCATTTAGAACCTCCCTCTAATATTTTTTCGGTTGTAGTCCTACATTTAGTACAAATCCCATTCCCATATACAAAGTAACAAGTGATGTCAGACCATAACTGACAAAAGGTAATGGAATACCTGTATTTGGCATCAATCCAGTTGCAACGCACATATTAATAAATGCCTGGAAGCCAACCAGGGATGCCATTCCGCAACAGATGAGCTTTCCGCTCAAATCCTTTGCCTTGGTTCCAATCAGTATGCACTCCAAAACTATCAGGAGAAGCAGTACAATTATCGCCATCGTGCCTACAAAGCCAAGCTCCTCACCGGCAACCGCAAAAATGAAATCAGTCTGTGGCTCAAGGATGTAATTACTATTTTTAAGAGAGGTAGCAACTGAGTTGTTGAGTCCCTTACCCCATAGCTGTCCTGAGCCAATAGCCATAATAGAATTTCTCTGCTGGGTAGCCGCATCTGAATACTTAGCTGGATCTATCCATGCCATAATTCGCTTGAACTGGTAATGTTCTGCAATCAAAGCATCTGCATTCGAGATAATATAGCTTAAGCCTGCTATACCTACAGGAACGCATACACCTATCACCGATAAAACTATTTTATAACTTAATCCACTAATAAACAAGAGTACAATAAAAATAAATATTGTCGCAATAGTTGTAGAAGTATCAGGCTGCATAAGAATCAATGCCAATGGAATGCCCACAAGCAAAAAGGACAGAAAAATCGTCTTGACCGTGTTTACTTTTTCCTGATATTTAGCAAAAAATCCTGCAAAAAACAATATAATTACTATCTTGGCAAGCTCTGAAGGCTGGAACTGGATACCGGCAATCTTAATCCATCGCTGGGAACCACCGGTTGTTTTTCCTGCCACCTCTACCAGTATTAAAAGGCCAATTGTTCCTATGTAATACAACCACCTGAATTTGAGTATAAAGCTGTAGTCCATAAGTGAAATAGCTACCATTACCACTAATCCCATTGCCATTCCAAGTATCTGCTTTGACTGCACAGATTCCTTTGCACTTCCAATAAGCAATATTCCGATAATGTTTAGTATAACTATAAATACTATTAACTGAAAATGGTAATTTCTCAATTTGTACTGTTTAATCATTTGCTGCTCTTTTCTTACTCTTTAATACAATCTTAATATCATAGCTTTCAGGAGATAAATCATAATATCTGCCTATGATTTCCAATATCTCCTTTTTCATCTGTGCCATATTCCCACCAGAGCACTCAAAGGGGTCTGTCTCCATGACACATTTTAACCTTTCACATGCGACTGTTCCGGCAGTTCTTTTAAACTTCATTAAGGCACTCTCCTTTTATAATCTCCAATCTGTTAAAACGATTTGTAAGTTTCATAAAATGAGCGTTAACTCTCGCCTTAAGGGAAACTACCGGGATTCCCTGATTCTGGCTTACTATAATCTTTTTGTCAAAGGGGATAACCCCTGAGGCCTTGATGGACAACAATTCCTCGATATCCTTTTGTGATATGAGTTCGTTGTGTCTGACCATATGCTTGTCATACTCATTTATAACCAGGTCAACCTTGTTAAAATTATTGTATTCCAATAGGTACAGTATTCTGCCGGCATCCCTTACTGCCGAGATATGGGGTGTTGTGACCACCACAGCCCTGTCCGCCGCAGATATTGCGAAATTGAATCCATCATCCATTCCCGCAGGACAGTCAATAAGACAGTAATCAAATTCCTTTTTCAGGCACTCAATCAGCGTCTTAAATCTCTCTGTATAGCCGGAAAGACTCTTATATCCCGGAGCCGCTGGAATGAGATATAGGTTAGGGTACCTCTTATCTCTTATAAGCGCCTGATTTAACCGGCAGCTATTGTCCAGCAAATCTAAAATATTATAGTTTATACGATTTTCAAGACCCATTACCAGGTCTAAATTTCTAAGTCCCATGTCCGTATCTAACATAACGACTTTTTTATCTAACTGTGAAAGACCAACTCCGATATTGGCAAGCACTGTTGTCTTGCCTACACCGCCTTTTCCGGAAGTGAAAACAATTGCTTCACTCATAGAAGCCTCCTTCAGTTATTTTATTAATCTGCTGTTGCAGAAGATGCCGATGTATTTACACCTGACGCATTTAATGCAAGAATATCATCCAAAGATTGGTTTCCATAATAATATGAGATTATATTTCTTGCTGCCGAAGCTGCATTATGTGAACTATATCCATATGCAATACGTGTCGCAATGGAATACTTTGGATCATCATAAGGAAAATATCCAACAAACAGAGCATGGTTAGGTCTTGTTTCAATCTGCTGGGCTGTACCGGTTTTTCCGGCAACAGGGATTTCAAAGCCCTCAAAGCTGTCCAGATTTTCTACCACCATGCGCATACCGGAATGTATTGCATCCCACTGGCCTGCATTCAGTGTATCTGATATATCAGTGTATTCCGGCTCATAGCTTTCAATCACATTGCCATTTATATCAACAATCTTACTCATAAGCTGATAATTGTAGAGCTTTCCTGATGCCACCGCTGTCACATATCTGGACAGAGAAACCGTTGTAAAGTTGTTATCAGACTGTCCAATCGCAGCCATAACAGGGAACTCCGTAGCAATCTCAGGTGTGTTCTCTTCTATCTCAATACCGGTTTTCTGGTTTAAACCATATATAGATGCATATTTCTGTATATAGGCTATACCATTTGCATCATCATAGGTTCCCGTATCCTTTGCCGCCAGATTGAAGCCTGTAGTGTAAAAGAACACGTTACATGAATCCCTAATTGCATCAGATACAGTTTCAGCTCCATGACTGCCCGGATAAATCCAACATTTAGGCTCATTGCTTACATCATGGAATACACCAGTACAGTTAATCGTAGTACCTGTAGTGATAACATTTTCTGCCAGACCTGCTGTAGATGTAACCATCTTAAATGTAGAACCTGGTGCTGTCTTTTCCTGTGTAGCATAATTATAAAGCGGATTGGAATTATCCTCTTGTAAAGCCGCATAATACTCAGCATCTACCCCATTTGCCAGCTTATTGTTATCATAGCCCGGATAGCTTACCATCGCCTTAATCTCACCGGTGGTAATATCAGTGATTACAGTAGAACCGGTACATGGATCCAGGGCAAGCTGGGCAGGTGTAATCTCTATTTTATCAATCTTGTCCAACAGGAATGAATAGGCTGTAAGTGAGCCTGATTTAAGACCATTTACCACTTCATCATCATAGTCCACAATTCCCTGCTCAAACATGATAATACAAAGCTGTTGTCCTGAAATACTTCCATTCTGGATTAAATACTTATACACCAGCTTGGAAAATTCCTTGTCCCCCTGCAGTTCAGTCTCAATATAATTGCAGAGTGCAGTAAATATCTCAGAAGAATCCGCATACTGCTCGTCCACATCAAGCTTTGTAATGTCAACCCACTGCTGTGAAATGCAGTATTTAAGGTACTCTCCTGGGCTGAGCTTGTTATTCTTCCAGTCCTGATATACCGAATCGGATTTATCTATGTCAGCCGAAACCAGCACTTCATCATTCCTAAGCATTGTGAAAATATAGGTAAAATAATCCAGAATATCTTCTGGCATATTTTCAAGCGATAAAGCTGAGTCCGAATTAAGCTGGCTACTAATCTGGCTGATTACATTTGCCTGATTTGATGCAAACACGGAATTAACAGCTTTTTCTGTATCCCCTGCATCATCATCATCAAACTTTGTAATATCAATAATATTGTTATTTACCAGGGCAAAAAATACATCATTTACAGGTATCTCGCCGCTTTTAATCTTGGAATATACAATACCTGCGATTTCCTGCTCTAAAAGCTTATAAGCAGCTTCCTGAAGATTGATGTCTATGCTTAAATATAGGTCGTTTCCTGCTGTAGGATCTGTACTGCTTATCACTTCTGTGATTTTTCCCACACTGTTTACATATATTTCCTTTTCACCATTGATGCCTCTCAAGTATTTCTCGTAGTACTGCTCAAGGCCAGACTTACCTATGGTGTCATTTGGTGTGTAGCTGTCATCATCCTTGGAAAGCTCATCATACTCTTCTGTAGATATTTTTCCTGTATATCCGATCAGAGACGATATGTACTCAGCGTAATTGTATTTGCGGACACTGTCCTCCTCTATAGAAATACCAGTCAATGTGTCAGAATGTTCGTTCATGTATGCCACGGTGACATCAGATACATTCTTGGCAATTGTGGTAGTCTTATATTTTGAATACCTGTTTCCCTTGATTGCATATCTGATTGCTGTAATCTCATAGGCAGTTTCCTTGTCATACTTATCGCTGATATCAAAGCACTCTCTTTCATTTGACATCAGATACTGCATAATCTGGTCTGCCGTAGCCTTTGATTCATCGAAACCAAAGGTCTTGTTATATTCGAGCTTATCATATGATGTAGCTCCAAACACATCTGCCCGGAATCTGTTAAGTGATGTTCCTGATATGCGGAAATCATACTGTCCATCATCATTTAAAGCAATTGCAAAATTATCATTATATATGCTCTCGCCGTTTTTCTTTATCACAGAAATAACCTCTGCAAGCTCGGCATTTAATTCCTCGTTCTTGTCACTGGTGCTGTCATAGGTACCATTATCACTGATTACGACTGAGTAAGCTAACTCGTTGTATGCCAGAAGATTGCCATTGCAGTCGTATATATTTCCTCTCGCCGCATCAATTGACAGGGTCTTTTGTATCAGCATGGTAAAATTTTCCTGATATGATTCACCATTTACTATCTGCAGTGTGAAAACTCTCACAAGCAAAATTATAAAAAACAAACTGAGCACTGCACCAAGAACAAATAATCTTGAGCTGAAAAATTTTTTCAGGAATTCTTTTACATCATAATTCAAATTTTTTCGCACTCCTTTTTTCGTATGCCTCTAACTTCTGGTTTATCTTGAGTAACAAATAGTATAAGAAAATTGTAATAACCATTGTGTATACAAACTCTGGAAGGATAATAGAAGTAAAATAATCTGCAATCGCAAATCTGCTTCTGAAAAGGAACATTACCAGATATACAACAAGATTATACACAATATCACTTCCGCCGATTAAAAGCATAGGAAGCTTTATATCATCCGGATAAAATCTTTTTTGGAATAATCCATTTATATAACCAATATACATATAGATTAAAGCATAAACGCCCAGATAAAAACCGAAAAAAATGTCTATAAGAAGTCCACTAAAAAAACCAACCCAGAGACCTTCCTTTCTGCCTCTCATAAATCCTATGGCAGAAACGACTATAACCATGAGATTTGGTGTAATATTAGCAAAAGCAAGAGCCTGAAATACTGTCGTCTGCAGTAAGAAGCATATTCCTATAATAAGAAAATAAGTTATATATCTCCGCATCTGCCTTACTCCTCTTCAGTGTCATTTTCTGTCGAATAAACATCACTTTTTACATCAGAGATCACCAGCACATTCTCAATATGCTGAAAGTCAACAACCGGGGTTATGGTGCCGGATTTTGTCAGGTTATTGGAATTCACCTCAATAGATGCAATATATCCGATAAGAATTCCCTGCTGGTACTGGTCAGAGACATAGGATGTGACAACTGCATCACCCACAGCCACCTTATCATCTTCATCCTTAAGTCCTGAAAAAGTAATAACCTTATCCTCATTCATGGAGAGCAGATCACCACTTACATTGAAATTGTCCTCTGTGGATGTAACCATTGCACTTACATTGCTTGAGTCATCTATTATACTTCTAACCTTGGCGTAGTTTGGACCAGCCTCAGTCACAATACCCACAAGTCCGCTTCCGGCAAGGACATTCTGTCCCACCCTGATGCCATCCTTTGAGCCTTTATCAATTATAAAAGTTGAGAACCAGTTGCCACTGTCCTTTGCAATTACACTGGCAGCAATTTTGTCATAGCTTGGATATTTCTCATCCAACTCGAAAAGCTCCCTGTAATTGTCAAGCTCATATCTCTCAAGCTTTGTGGTATTAAGCTCTGATGTCAAATCACTTACCTGCTGCTGTAATGCTTCATTTTCCTTAAGTACCTCGCTTAAGGTCTTGAACTCATTTGTCTTGTCATATATCCACAGACCGGCACTGTTAATCCCCTTCTGCATAGGCACGAAAACATAGCCTGCGATAGAATTAAGGGGGCCTCCTGATATGTTAAGCGTGAGGCTGACCATTATAATTACAATACAGACCAATGTCATTATTAACAGTGTTATTTTTGTAGATACTCTCTTTTTTGCACCACGATTTCGAAATTTTCTACTCATTTATTCCTCGAATCCTATTTCTTCATGCTGAAAGGAAGACGCTTAAACTTTGAGTCTGAAACAATCTTTACAAGACCTCTTGCAGCGCTCTCCTCTGGAACCTCTGTTGTGTTCACTTTAATATTTGTTATCTGCTCAAATAATTTATCGATATCATGTAAGAGAGAACCTCCACCTGTGATATAAATTCCAGAATGTATTATGTCTCTTGCAAGCTCTGGTGGAGTCTTTTCAAGAATCATCTTGATTGAATTGCATATGTTTGCAAGGTTAGTCTTCATAGCCTCATATACAACCTCTGCCGGAATCTCCATCTCAATTGGAAGTCCACTGACAACATCACGGCCAACAACTGTCATGCTTTCTTCCCTGCCCGGAAGACCTGAGCCGATTGTCTCCTTCAAAGCCTTCGCCGTTTTTTGTCCAATCACAAGATTATATTCTTTTCTGATATAGCTTATGATGCTCTCATCTATTCTATTTCCTCCAAAATGAAGTAAATCGCTGAGGACAAGGCCGCCAAGAGAGATAACAGAAATCTCGGTTGTGTCAGCCCCCATATCGACAATCATCACACCAGTCGGTTCATTTACATCAATTCCAAGTCCTACTGCGTCAGCGATTGGCTTCTCACAGAGGAGTACATTCTTTGGACGTGACTTGCTCTTGTAGAAAAGCTCATAGAAGGCTCTTTTTTCAACATCTGTTATATCAGTAGGTACTGCTACGATAAACTCAGCATTCTTTGATTTTGCCTTCATCTTTGATTCTAAAAAGTCAAAAATCATTCTCTGCAAAAAATTATAGTCTGCAATCACACCTTCAACTACAGGGAATACCACATTGATACTCTCCGGTGCCTTCTCGTACATTGCATATGCCGCATCACCATAAGCATAAATCTCATTTTTATTTATCACAGCAATTGTATTTTTTTCTTTCATAATCTTGCCATTGGATTTGCAAAAGATTTTGAAATTACTTGTTCCAAGGTCAATACCATAAACATTATTGTTCATTGTCTTTTCTCCCTCTTCCTTCGTTCAAATAGTTATTTTCCAGAAAACTGAAATATGCCCTGTCACCAATTACAATATGGTCTCCAAGATGTATGTCCATAAGCTCGCAGGCCCGCCTTACCTTTTCAGTCACATAGATATCAGCATCGCTGGGAGCGGGGTCTCCACTCGGATGATTGTGAATCAAAACAACTACAACTGCATTCTTGGCAAAAGCTTCCTTAAAGATTTTCCTCATTGATACAAATGACGCATTTGCAGAGCCCTCTGACAAAACCGCGTCTCCCACAAACCTGAGCTTTGCATCAAAATAGGCACAAATCAGCCTCTCGCTTTCGCAATGTCTAAGCTGCTCCATGTAGTAAGCTGCCAGGTCTCTGGGATTATCCATTTTAAGAGTATATCCAATATTTGCCCTTGAAATACGCTTCGATAGTTCGCACACAGCCTTAAGCTGCATGGCCTTCACCTTTCCGATACCGGAAAAGTCCGTCAGTTCCTCAAGTGAATAATCGTATAGATTTATGAGATTTTTGTGTCTGTCCCTAAGCAGATTTCTGGCTATATCAAGGGAAGAATACTCCCTCGTACCGCTTTTGATTATCACCGCCAATAACTCGGCATCTGACAATGCCTCCACTCCAAATCTCATAATTCTCTCATATGGCTGCTCTGATTCAGGCATATCTTTCATTGTATTATGTGCTTTCATTTAGTCCTTTCACTCTCCCAGAAAGTACCCAGACCCTCGCACAAATTTTCATTTAATTGTAGCATACCTAATCTAGCTTCACAAGATTTCTATCATAAAGTTTTTGTAAAGACATAAGGATTCCAAGCTTAGCGTGATACCAGGTGAGTCCTCCCTGGAAATACACTGCATATGGTGGTTTTACCGGTCCATCTGCTGACAGCTCGATTGATGAACCCTGCACAAAGGCTCCGGCAGCCATAATTACATCACAGTCATAGCCCGGCATAGCCCATGGCTCAGGGGTTACATAGCTGTCTACCGGTGCAGCTGCCTGTATTCCCTCACAGAAAGCTATCATTGCGTCCCTGTTATTAAATTCAATCGCTTGTATAATATCATGTCTGCTCTCTGTGCCGTTTGGTACTACCCTGTACCCCAGCTTTTCATACATCTTTGCAGCAAATATAGCTCCCTTTAAGGCTCCGCTTACAACTGTCGGTGCAAGGAAAAGTCCCTGATAAAAGGACTGGATTACACCGAGAGACGCTCCTACTTCTTTTCCAAGTCCCGGAGAAGTGAGACGATAGGCTGCATTTTCTACACACTCCTTTTTACCTACTATATATCCGCCAATTGGTGCCAGTCCGCCACCCGGATTCTTAATAAGTGAACCTACTATCATGTCTGCCCCCACCTCAAGCGGCTCTCTTTCCTCTACAAACTCTCCATAGCAGTTGTCTACCATGCAGATAACATCCGGTTTTATGCCTTTTACAAATGCGATAAGCTCGCCGATTCTTTCTACTGAAAGTGTTGGTCTGGTGGCATAGCCCTTTGACCTCTGTATTGTTACAAGCTTTGTCTTTTCATTGATGGCTTTTTTGATTCCATCAAAATCAAAGCTTCCGTCTGGAAGCAAATCTACCTGTGAATAAGTCACACCATACTCTGCAAGTGAGCCCCTGGATTGTCTGATTCCTATTACCTCTTCGAGCGTATCATAGGGTTTGCCTACAGGGGATAAGAGCTCATCACCGGGTCTTAAGTTGGACATGAGGGCAAGTGCTAAGGCATGAGTACCACAGGTAATCTGTGGACGTACCAAGGCATCCTCCCCCTTAAAGCAGTCAGCATACACCTTTTCCAGTGTGTCTCTTCCCAAATCGTTATAACCATATCCGCTTGATGCCTGAAAGCATTCAGCACTTACCTTGTTCTTCTGCATTGCTGAAATCACCTTGAGCTGGTTCATCTCAGCCCGCGCATCTATCTCATCAAATCTAGGCTTTAATTCTTCCTCGATTTCCTTTCCAAATCTGTATACTGCTTCAGATATTCCAAGCTTCTTATAACTTTCTGCTAACAATTGATTATCCTCTTTTCTTCTAATGTATTGCTTATAAAATCAAGAATCCGATTATTGTCATAATCAAATTTATCTTTGTCAATCCAGACTACTTCCTTTTCGCGTCTGAACCAGGTTAGCTGGCGTTTCGCGAAATGTCTGGTCTCCTGTTTTATTGTTTCAACAGCCTCATTAAGTGTACACCTATTGTCAAGATACCAGAGTATCTCCTTGTAGCCTAAGCCCTGCATTGAAACCATATCAGGGGTATAGCCCATAACCTTAAGTCTTTTCACTTCGTCCACAAGTCCGTTTTCGACCATCAAATCCACACGTTTGTCTATCCGTGAATATAGATTTTCCCGAATATCATTGAGAACAAAATAGGCAAAATTATATGGTGACTGCTTTTCTCTTTCTTTCTTATTATGGTCTGATATTTTTTGACCGGTCTGGTGATAATACTCCAATGCCCTTATTACTCGCTTTACATTGTTCTCGTGTATGGCGTCACAGGATTCCGGGTCAACCTCCCGCAAAAGCTCATGGAGGGCGTGGGCACCATTTTTTCTGGCATAGTCCTCCATTTCTTTTCTGTAGGCTTCATCTGCAACAGTCTCAGAAAAATCAATGTCATACAAGAGTCCCTGAATATAAAATCCAGTACCTCCTACAATTATGGGAATCTTTCCCTCTGCATAAATCTCCTCAAGTGCCTTAAGTGCCATTTCCTTAAATCTGTATATATTGAACTCTTCCTCTGGCATAAGCTCATCCACCAGATAATGCTTTACACCACACATTTCTTCATTTGTAATCTTTGCAGACCCAATATCCATATATTTATATACCTGCATGGAATCCGCTGAAATTATTGAACCGTTTATTTTCTGTGCCAGACTGATGGACAGCTCAGTTTTTCCTACTGCTGTTGGTCCGGTCAGCACAATTATCGGCTTTTTTATCATTATACTATCCTCTTAAATTTCTTCTCAATCTCATACTTTGACATAGAGATAATAGTTGGTCTTCCATGTGGGCAGTTGTAAGGATTATCAAGTGTCAAAAGCTCCTCTATGAGCTCATCCATTTCCGCAGACGACAGCTCATCATTACCCTTTACTGCGGCCTTGCAGGACATAGAGGCAACCTTTTCCAGTATCAAATCTGGTGTTTCTCTTCCTGTCATATCTGAAAAATCATCCAGCATCTCTATAAACAAGTCCTTCATGTCTATATTATAAAGGTTATCCGGAATCGCACTTATCATATATTCTTTACCACCAAAATGCTCTACCTCATAGCCCAGTCTCTCTATCTGCTCCCTGTACTTCTCCAGCATCTCTGTCTCTCTGGCATCAAGGCTTAAGACAATCGGAGGACTGATGATCTGGGAGGTAAATTCCTTGTCCTTGATTTTTGCCATGGTTCTTTCAAATAAGACCTTTTCATGGGCTGCATGCTGGTCGATGATGAAAAGCTTATCCTCGTACTCAATGAGCCAGTAGGTCTTGAAGAGCTGACCGATTATCTTGTGCCTCTTTCTGGCATCCCGGGACATAAAGGAAGGGTTTAACTGCTCTAAGGTCTGCTGTTCTCCCTCTATGATTTCTGGTTCGGTATTTGCCGGATTGTTTATATTTACCGTATTATTTATATTATATGTACTATTTGTATTGTTTGCTGCATTTATATTATTTACATTGTCTGTACTGCTTGAATCACCTGCATTTTTAACAGCAGCAAATGCAGCATGGCTCTCTGCGACATAGTTATTTTTTCCAGACATAAAATCGTCAGATAAATTATTTGTACAAGAGCTATCTGGTGCTGAATATTTGACTTCTGTTCTAACATTTGATACAGAAGCATTTTCTGCCACCGCTTTAGTTCTGTCTGCCACAAACTGTGGCACAGGGCGTCTCTCCGGATATCTCGCCTCATACGGAGAATCCTTTGATACCTTTGCCCTTATATCATTCAGACGCCTGCTCTCAAAAGGCTCTGGAATCGGCTCCTTGTATTCTCTGACTATTTTTCCTGGTCTGTCCTCTTCCTTGACCGGCACATCAGGTATCAGCTCTCTGTGGGAGAGCTTGTTATATACCATATTGCAGACTTCCCTGTAAACCTCCTGATTATTTTCAATTCTGAGTTCCATCTTGGTAGGATGGACATTTACATCAAGCTGGTCAGCATTGAAAGAAAAATACAAGTCCACGAAAGGATACTGGTGCTGCATAAGGAAATTCTTGTACCCCTCCTCCACAGCCTTTGACAGGAGAGGACTCTTTATGTATCTTCCGTTTACGAAAAAGTTCTCGTAATTTCTGTTTCCTCTTGTAATCACCGGCTTTCCGATAAAGCCTGACACTGAGAAATTCTCACCCATATACTCAACTTCAAAAAGCGAGCCTGCGATTTCTCTGCCATATATATGATATATCAGGTCTCTTCTGTTGCCATTTCCTGAGGTGTGAAGCTTGGTCTGACTGCCATTTATAAATTTGAAGGAGACATCAGGATGTGATAAGGCAAGCTTTTCGACTATATCACTTATGTAGCTTCCCTCTGTCTGGGCTGTCTTTAAAAACTTACGTCTGGCAGGCACATTGTAAAACAGGTCTTTTATCAGGAATGTGGTTCCCTCCGGAGCACCAATTTCTTCAAAAGCTATTTCCTTTGAGCCCTCTATCACATATCTGCTGCCGGTTAAGTCCTCATATGTCTTTGTAATCAGCTCGACCCGGGACACTGCGGAAATACTGGACAATGCCTCACCCCTGAAACCAAGGGAAGACACATTAAGCAAGTCCTCAACCTTACGGATTTTGCTGGTGGAGTGTCTCATAAATGCCAGCTTTACCTGACTTTTTTCTATGCCACAGCCGTTATCTGTTATTCTGATAAAGGAGATTCCACCCTCCTTAATTTCTACAGTAATCGCTGTCGCTCCTGCGTCAAGGGCATTTTCTACCAGCTCCTTCACAACAGATGCCGGTCTTTCTACAACCTCGCCCGCAGCTATCTTATCAATTGTCTCCTGCGTCAGCAGTTCAATCTTAGCCATCTGTTTCCTTTCTACCAGCGGTTTTTAACCTTGTTCTGGAGTTCGTACAGTTTGTTAAGTGCATCAAGTGGTGTCATATTTCCAATATCAACTGACTCCAGCTCTTTTATGATGTCATCATCCTTTACAGTGTCAAAAAGTGACATCTGGGTCAAATCCACCTCATCCAGGTGTTCCTTTTTCTTTTTGGTGCCATTGTCTACAGATATATTTCTGACTGTGTCTGTAATATCGTTTTTGAGAAGCTCATTGACTATCTCCTTCGCCCTGTCAATGACAGAATCCGGAAGACCGGCAAGCTTGGCAACCTGGATTCCATAGCTCTTGTCAGCTCCACCCTTTATAATTTTCCTTAAAAATACTATGTCATCACCCTTTTCCTTTACAGCGATACAGTAGTTATTTACACTGTTAAGCTTGCCTTCAAGCTCAGTGAGCTCATGGTAGTGGGTGGCAAAAAGAGTCTTGGCACCTAAAAGCTTTGGATTACTTATGTGCTCTACAACAGCCCAGGCAATACTCAGACCATCAAAGGTACTTGTTCCTCTTCCGATTTCATCAAGAATCAGCAGGGAATTTGAGGTTGCATTTCGTAAAATATTTGCCACCTCATTCATTTCCACCATAAAGGTACTCTGTCCTGAAGCCAGATCGTCAGAGGCACCAACTCTTGTAAAGATTCTGTCGACTATGCCGATATTTGCAGAAGCTGCCGGCACAAAGCTTCCAATCTGTGCCATAAGCACAATGAGGGCTGTCTGTCTCATATATGTTGACTTACCAGCCATGTTTGGACCTGTTATAATGGAAATACGGTTCTTATTATTATCCAGATATGTGTCATTATCTATAAACATATCGTTGCTTATCATTTTTTCTACCACAGGATGTCTGCCGTTTTTTATATCAATGATTCCGCTTTCGTTAATCCTTGGCTTGCAGTAATTATTCTGGCTTGCAACCGTTGCCAGGGATACAAACACGTCAATCCTGGCTATTGCCTTTGCAGTCTTCTGTATTCGTCTGACATTACCAGAGATTTCTTCCCTTACCATTCTGAAAAGCTCATACTCAAGCTGCACCAGCCTGTCCTCAGCTCCCATGATGGTGTCCTCAAGCTCTTTTAATTCCGGAGTTATATAACGCTCTGCATTGGTGAGGGTCTGCTTTCTGACATAATAATCTGGAACTAAATTCTTAAATGAGTTTGTCACCTCAAGATAATATCCAAACACCTTGTTATACTTAATTCTTAAGTTCTTTATGCCTGTCTTTTCTCGCTCAGAGGCTTCCAGCTCTGCCAGCCAGGTCTTGCCCTCTGTCTTGGCATTTCTCAGACGGTCAACCTCCTCGTTGTAACCTTCCTTGATTATGTCTCCATCTCTCACTGAAATTGGCGGCTCATCATTTATTGATGACACCAGCAGACTGTGTATGTCCTCCAGACAGTCAAAATCATTCTTTATCTCTTCTATTAATTCTCCATCCAGATCCTCAAGCTGGGTCTTTATGTATGGGAGCATTTCAAGTGAGTTTCTGAAAGCTATCATATCCCTTGGATTAGCGGTCTGGTAAGTGATACGGGTGATAAGTCTCTCCAGGTCATAGATTGGATTTAAATACTCCTTTATTTCCTCCCTGGTCACTTCATTTTTGTTTAAGGAAGTAATCAGCTCCTGTCTCTTTACTATTTCAGCCTTCTCAATCAATGGCTGCTCCACATATGAGCGCAAAAGTCTGGCACCCATGGCAGTTTTGGTCTTGTCCAATACCCAGAGCAGTGACCCTCTCTTCTGTTTTTCACGTAAAGTCTCAACCAGCTCCAGATTTCTTCTGGATGAGCTGTCGATTATCATATACTTTCCAATAGAATATGGATGGATTTCTAAGATATTATCAAGTGTATTCTTTTGTGTCTCATAGAGATATTTAAGCAGGGTTCCCGCTGCGATTACACCAGACTCATAATCTTCAAGTCCAAGTCCCTTAAGGCTTTGGATATGAAAATGATTTATAAGGGTCTCCTGGGCCAGAGTGTCTCCAAAATACCAGGCATCCAAAGATGAAATAGCAATATTTAATCTATTTTTCATATCGTCTATATCAACGCCGCTCATGTAAAATGCCTCATTGCAGACAATTTCAGACGGAGCGAATTTATTTATTTCATCCATAAGCTTGCGCTCTGAATCAAGCTCAGTAACATAGAAATCGCCGGTTGTAACATCTGCTATGGCTATGCCGTACTTATCACCCAGATAAGCTATACACATTATGTAATTGTTTTTAGTCTCGTCCAGAGACTGCATATCTGTGTTAGTTCCCGGTGTTACAATCCTGACTACTTCCCTTTTTACAATTCCCTTTGCAAGCTTTGGATCCTCCACCTGCTCGCATATTGCCACCTTGTAGCCCCTTGATACAAGTCTGTTTAAATAGCCTTCTACTGCGTGGAAGGGCACACCGCACATAGGTGCTCTCTCTTCCAGTCCACAGCTTTTGCCTGTAAGTGTTAATTCTAATTCTTTTGATACAATCTTTGCATCCTCAAAGAACATTTCATAAAAATCACCTAATCTGTAAAATAAAATACAATCCTTATACTGTTCCTTGGTCTGCAGATAATGCTGCATCATAGGTGTTACTTCTTGCACAAAAATTCCTCTTTTCTAGTTCGGTTTATATCTTTTTATGATAGCTTCCGCCACCTTGATTCCATCCATAGCCGCAGATGTAATGCCGCCTGCATATCCGGCACCCTCACCACAGGGATAGATTCCCTTGATATTACACTCAAGCTGGTCGTCTCTGTTTATCCTGACCGGTGATGATGTCCTTGTCTCCATTCCAGATAAAATTGCATCAAATCTGTCAAATTGTGGTACTATATGACCAAAATGTTTCATCCCTGATATAAAGGATTCTTCCATATCTTTGCTCATTAATCCACGCAAATTGGCAAATTCTGTCTCGCCCTTTGTGGTGCTGCAAAAGTCTCCATACTGGACTGTAGCCCTGTCCTCGCAGAAATCGCCGAACAGCTGCTGTGGGATTCTGCCCTTGCAAAGCTTATAGTTTTTCTCCTCAAGCATCTGCTGGTATCTGACTCCTGCCAGTGCATCATCTGCTCCAAAATCCTCCGGTGAAACAGACACAATTATGGCACTGTTAGCATTGCTTCCGCTTCTGCCTGAATAGCTCATGCCATTAACAACTGTCCTGCCTTCCTCTGATGAAGAATTGACAACATAACCTCCCGGACACATGCAGAAAGAATACACACCTCTTCCGTTAGGAAAATTGGATGTGACTTTATAGCTTGATGCTGGTAAAAAATCAGGATAGTTTTCCCCATACATGGCATTATTTATCATCTGCTGTGGATGCTCAACCCTGAAGCCCACGGCAAAGTTTTTAGCTTCCATGTATATCTTGTTCTTATTTAATGAATTAAAGGTATCTCTTGAGCTGTGACCAATTGCAAGCACAGCCAAATCTGTCTCCAGCTTAAATTCCTTTCTGTCCTTATTCTGACAGATCAGAGCCTTGATTTTTCCAGACTTATCTGCATCTGATTCTATCTCAAAGTCTGTCACGCAGGTTTCAAACCTGAATTCTGTACCCTTTTCAATCAGAAATTTACGCATATTTGCAATAACCTCTGACAGGACATCTGTGCCAATATGGGGTTTGTTATCATATAAAATATTATCATTGGCTCCAAATTTCACAAAGGTTTGGAGCACATAATTATTTCTGCCGCCCGGATCCCTGACTGCTGTATTAAGCTTGCCGTCAGAGAAGGTTCCGGCTCCACCCTCACCAAACTGGACATTTGAAGTGGGATTTAGCACACCTGTCTTCCAGAAATTCTCCACATCCTTTTTCCTGTCCTCTACAGCCCTGCCACGCTCTATAACAATCGGGCTGTAGCCCGCCAGACACAAAACATAGGCACAAAAAAGCCCAGCAGGACCAGCACCAATTACAACCGGTCTTCCCCTATAAGCTTCCTCTCCCTGCTCTGGAATAGCATAATGCCTGTCATTATAGAGACATATATTTGCATTTTTTGCTTTAGCCAATATCTTCTCATCATTTACACCAGAGACCGCAAGAGAATACACATAAAAAAGCTCAGGCTTCTTTCTTGCATCCACAGATTTCTTTAGAATCTTATATGTAAAATTGTCATTATTTAATTTTAAGCTCTTTCTTATCTTATCCCGCAATTCACTGTCTGTATGTGAAATGCTCATTTTCACCTGATTTAGTTTTATCATTATCTGCTTACACTACTTCCTGCTATAAAACCACTTGTCCATGCCCACTGCAGATTATATCCGCCGCAGATACCATCTACATCAAGTATTTCTCCTGCAAAATACATATTCTTCACAAGCCTTGATTCAAGTGTGTCGATGTTTATCTCCTCTGTCCTGATTCCACCGGCACACACCTGGGCAAAATCAAAGCCCCTTGCCTGAACAACCACAATTTCTGTCTTCTTTATGACTTTTACAAGCTCTGTAATTTCTTCGTTCTCTATCTGACCTATCGGCTTCTTTTCAGACAGGTCTGCCTGCTTTAAAAGAGAAGCCGCCAATTTTTCGTTAAATATGCCATTTAGTAAGTCTGCAAAAGTAAAGCTGTCTGCTATGATACTTCTATATTTTTTGAGAAGCTCTACAAGCTCTGCATCCTCATATTCTGGACAGAAGTCTATCTGTACACTGCATTTTCTATTAGAAGCCACTGCATCAGCTGCAAAACGGCTGATTTGAAAAACCGGTATTCCGGAAATACCATAATCCGCGATTTGAAGCTCTCCCTTGTCGCTGTCCTTCAGCTCTCCGTCAACATAGACGCTCACCCTTGCCTGACATCTGACTCCTGACGCCCTCTTAAAGTCAAAGCCATGACATTTGAGTCCGCAGAGAGCCGGATTAATTCTTGAGAAGCTGTGTCCCAGCTTCTCCAATATAGGAAAAATGCTTCCATCACTTCCAAGCTTAGGGCTTGCAAGCAGGCCTGTGGCAATTATAAGCTTCTCACATACATACTTAAAACCGCTTACAAGAATATCAAAGCCTGTCTGTTCAGTCTTTATGTCAAGAATTTCTACAGATGTATAGACTCTGATTCCAAGCCGCTTTGCCTCCATCTCAAGTGCCTTAAGCACGGATGCAGCCGACTCAGAATGTGGATAATAATATCCATTTTTATTTCTCGCAGCCACACCTATTCCATTTAAAAACTCAATTGTATCTCTTTCTGTAAACTTTCCAAGAGAGGTCTCAATCAGCCTCTTGTCCCCACGGAAGTACTCTGTGCCCATACGTTCATTTGTGAAATTACACTTTCCGTTTCCTGTGGCAAGAATTTTCTTTCCCGGTCTGTCCTTATGTTCAATTATCGCAACACTTCTGCCATTTCTTGCAGCAGTTATTGCCGCCATAAAGCCAGCAGCTCCTGCTCCAATCACGGCTGTGTCAAATGCTATATACCCTTTATTGGCCATATTACACCTCATTTTATTCTCGCGTAACATTTTAGCATAAGGGTATTAAACATTCAACCAACTAACTCGAATAATTCTCCAGAAAGTCGTATAGCTGTTCGTCGTCCTTTATCTTAAGTCCTTCGTCTATCTGGCTCTTTATCCGGTCCGGCAGTTCATCATAGGATATGCCAGATTCCATAAAGACAGTTCCGTCCTCTCTAAAGACTTCAAGCCGCTTATCAATACATTTTATAATGTACTCATAATACTCGCTCTCATTGTTCACCTGTATAACCTTCTCAGTCTCCTCATATTCCGTTGCAGGCGGCTCCGTCAGCATTTTTTCTTCTTTTCTTATGTGCAAAGTCAATAGAATTATCACTATTACTGATAAAACAATAAAACAGATACTCATACTTCGATTCATTTTAATCACCCTGTATAAGTATCTGCATTTTTTTATGATTTATTCAATTATAGTAAGTGAACCTTCTTTGCTATCTTTACTATAAGCGTTCCCTTAGGGAATTTAAGGATTTCCTCCTCTGTAAGCCCCTTAAGGAGAAGCAAAGCTACTGCATACACAATCACAGCCACAAGCATTGCGGCAACCAGCGATACTGCTACTATTTTGGTCAGTGCAAAAAGTCCTTCATATACACCAAATGTCACTGCTCCCATTATAAGTGAACAGACCGACGGAATCACAAATGTCTTTACAATCTCCTGCTTATAACCACTGTATTTTGCCAGTGCCCTTGCATTTAAAAAGCACATGAGCAGTGAGAAGAAAGCATTTGCTATTACGACAGCGTAAATATTAAGCCTGAAAAACAGCATAAGCGCAAGCAGTAAAATAACATGTACCACCAGTGCAATTGCTGCATTTACAACCGGCACCTTAAGCCTGTTTATACCCTGTAATAATCCATTTGACAGAGTAGACATGGAATAGAAAATTACCGCAGCCGCACCAACCCACATCATGTTGGTGGCAAGTCCCACTGTGTTTATTGTACTTGGGAAAAGCAGGGTAAATATAGGTGTTGCAAGCACAGCCAGCCCCACTGCACAAGGGAAAGCAATTACCATAACAAACCTCATCGCAGCATTTATCTGTGTTCTGACACCCTGAGTATCTCCGCTTGAAAAGCTTGAGGTCAGTGTGGGAACTGCTGACGCTGCCATAGCCGATGCAATGGAAATAGGCACGTTAATCATAAGCTTGTATTTTCCTGAAAATACACCCCACCATACTTCCACATCATCATTGGCATATCCCTGCATCAGGGCGACCTTTTTGAAAATACCCTGATCAATAATACCACTTATATTGTAAATGGTTGTGCTGAGCAGTACCGGTATAATGGTAATAACCAGAACCTTCATTGTATATGCAAAAGAATCCACTTTTACATGGCGGTCCTTTTTCATAATCCGCTTAAAAACTCTCAGATAGACAGCGAATACAAAAAGAACAAAAAGCAGGGCTGCTACTGAACCCAGATTAGTACCCAGCGTACCTCCTGCCGCACCATAGGCAGCCGCATAATGCTCCTTATCTCCAAGTACCGCGCCTGTTTTAGCCCCTACCCTGTACAAGACATAGGCAGCCCAGACACTGACAATGGCATTTACAACCTGTTCTATTATCTGTGATACCGCACTTGGCATCATAGTTCCAAGCCCCTGAAAAAATCCTCTGATAACACCAAGAACGGCTACAATAACCAATGCCGGTGCCAGCACCCTCAAAGCAAATATACTGTTTGGTGTACTGAGCAGTGTCTTTGTAAAAAAACCTGCTCCAAAGAAAACTATAACTGCAACTATGGTTCCGGATGCCAGCGCAAATAACAAAGCTCCCTTAAACACCTGATACGCTGTCTTAAACTGCCCCTTTGCCATCTTGGCTGAAACAAGCTTTGAAACCGCCAATGGTAAACTGTAGGAAGAAATAATAAGCATTACATTGTATATATCAAATGCAGCTGCATAATAGTTGTTTCCCACATCACCAATAATCGCTGTCATCGGTATTCTGTATATCAGACCGATTATTCTGCTTATTATAGATGCAATTGCTAAGATTGAACCCTGTACTAAAAAGTTCGTTCCCTTAGTATTTGACTTAGCCATTAAAAGTTACCTCTGTTTCTTATCTAGTAATTGAAAGTTCATCAAGTATCTGTCTCTGCTTATTCTCCATGACCTCTGCCTCCTCCGGCTCCATATGGTCATAGCCGAAGAGATGAAGCATACTGTGGGTAATTAAAAAAGCAAACTCCCGGAGCTCGCTGTGCCCATATTCCTCTGCCTGCTCCCTTACCTTATCAACTGATATGATAATATCTCCAAGAATTGCCTCCCCTGTATCAGGGTTAAAATCATCATCATTTTCATCCATCAAAAATGAAAAATCTCCCGGTGTCTCATAGGACAGCATAGGAAATGACAGCACATCTGTAGCCCTGTCAATGTCACGATATTCCTTATTGATTATATGAATTCCTTCATTATCTGTCAAAGTTAAATTAATCTCTGCCTCATAAGGAAATTTTTCACGCTCAACACAATAATTTATTACCTTTTCTGCAATCTGTCTATAGTCAAAATCAAAATCGACTTCTACTTCTTCCTCTAAGAAAAAACTCATCCCAGTAATTCCTCCTTTGTAAGATATTCTCTGATCTTAAGAAACTGGTTCATGCCAAGCCCAGACACATCATATATTCCAGAAGACGAAAACTCATTGAGAGTCTGGTATATTATCATCTCTTTATTCCACTGGCTTAGACCCACGCCTTCTTTCATTTTCTCAAGCTTGATTACAAGCGCATCCACTATATGAACAAGTGCCGACTCCGGTGATGAAGGCTTCTCTTCCTCACCATAATACTCAGCTATAATCTGTATAACCTTTTCTGGAAAGCATAAGGCCTCAGCCTTTTTGACGCCATTCTCTACATAAGGTGCCCCCTCCCAGTTGCCGATTCTATAATAAAAACCAGCGGCAGCACACAAATCCATGTCAAGCCCCACCGCCTTTGCACACCTGTAAGCTATATCAGACACCATATGGGCATGGTCATACTCAAAGCGTGAATATGCCCTAAGCTCCTTGACCTGGTCATAATCCTCTGCAATAATATCCAAAAGATAATTATCGCCCTCCGCCCTTGAAGCAGGGATTATGTATCTGCAGCTGATAATAGCTGCTGCCACTGCTATCACACCATTAATAACAGAGTAAATAATTATCTTGTTATCAATTTCCTTATTGGCAAAGTAATAAAAGATGCCTGGCAGCACAGCACTTATGCAAAAAGTATTAATATGAAGCAGATACTTCTGCTTTGTATTTTCCAATGCCCTTGCTATTACTATTCCCAGTGATAAGAGCAGCATATACAATGCCAGCTCATTAAAATCGCCTGTCTGTATCATTCCAAGCAATATAACGAGATACATGCCCATAAAGAAGGCAAGCATTTCGTTGCCCACAGCATAGAGTATAAAGGCAAAGATAATCACAGGTTTGCAATATGACTGCATATACCAGAAGGAAAAGGCTATAATGCAGCAGGCCAGATAGCCCACAGCAACTCTCCCAAAGGTTGTCTTTGTATTATTTGATATATATTTTCTTTTCCTGTCAAATTCCAGTTCAAATACCATCAGTGATACATAAAAAATATTTATGCACATTACACATATTATCTCATCCGGATACAGCTTCTGCATATAGCAGAATATGCCTGATAAGACAAAGGTTGAAAGTATTATGACAAGAACAGGAACTGCTCTCCTCATGTTAACCTTTTCTTTCAACTGCCCTTTTCTCCTGTTTCTTTTTTCTTGCAGTACTTTTACCCTCATAATCATCATATGCCTGTACAATCTTTTGTACTAATGGATGTCTCACCACATCCTTGCTGGTCATATTGCAGATTGCTATATCATCTATATTCTTAAGTACTCTGAGTGCCACATCAAGTCCTGATTTTGAACCAGGTGCCAAATCCTTCTGGGTTGCATCACCAGTGACAACCACCTTTGAGCCGAAACCGATTCTGGTCAGAAACATCTTCATCTGGGCGGGTGTGGTATTCTGTGCCTCGTCAAGGATTATAAAGGCATTGTCAAGGGTTCTGCCTCGCATGTATGCAAGAGGTGCCACCTCAATCAGACCCTTTTCCATGTTTTTCTGAAAGCTCTCCGCTCCCATAATCTGATAGAGTGCATCATACAGAGGTCTTAAATAAGGGTCAACCTTACTCTGTAAATCTCCAGGCAGAAAGCCCAGCTTCTCACCTGCTTCAATAGCAGGTCTGGTTAAAATAATCCGTCCTACCTCCTCATTCTTAAAGGCTGTAATTGCCATGGCCATTGCAAGATATGTCTTTCCGGTTCCCGCTGGTCCCATACCAAACACAATCATTTTCTTTCTGATTGCATCCACATATTCCTTCTGGCCAATTGTCTTCGGCTTAACGGGCTTTCCTGTAATAGTATGGCAGATTATGTCCTTATCAATCTCTACTATTGAGTTTCCCTTATGTTCTTCTAAAAGTGCCAGTGCATAGTTTACATTCTGCTCTGTGATAACATTTCCTCTTTTCGACAACTCCAGAAGCTGGTTAAAAACCTCTCTGGCCCCCCTTGCATTCTGCTCATTGCCAATTATTTTCAACTGATCCTCTCTGAGCACAATCGTAACTCCCAGAGTCTTTTCTATTTTTTTCGCAAAGGCGTCAAACTGTCCAAAAACATTCTGCACATGCTCCTTAGGCATGGTTATTATAGCTTCGTTTAAACTCATATATATACCTTTCATTCAGTAAGAGTATTTTACAATGGATTCAATTGTCTTTAGATTAAGATTCAGGTACAGACAATCACCCACTTTATCCATCATAACATTTTTAGACAAAATTAAAACCCCATTTTCTTCCAAATCGCAAACATATTTATCGGTGTAGGCTTCTGCAAGTATAAAAAGCATTTTTTCATCCTGCCTCAGAAAACCGGAATTGTAATATATTTTTTTATTTACCACCCGGTCTGTGCAGCCCAGCACATCAGCATCACTGCAGACATAAAAGCTGTCTTTAACTTCCAGATTGTCATCCAGTATGTCCTGTCTTGCGGAGACAAGGATTTCCCCCTCTAAGACAGTATCTCCTTTTTTAACCAGAGGCGTACCATTTCTGGTGACAATGCTGTATATAATGGCATCGCTTTTGGCTACAATATCCCTGCTTTCCCCCTGACTTATGTGCTCGGGTTCTGTTGCCTCCCTTACTTCCACATACAGGACATTTCCCTTTATGCCTATGGTGCTCCATGTTATGCTGGCAAATTCCTGCTTTAATAGCTGCTCTGCCCTTGTGCAGTCATAGCTGCTTATCCAGGTTCCTATTCCTAGATTATTGTCATTTATGTAAGCTTCTATACTCTCGTCCAGACTTTTCTGACCGCCAGACACAACAACCTCTGAAATTTTAAGGGTCTTCCAATACAAAAACGTGACTATGAGTATAAAAGGCAGCAGGCAGTACCAATATTTCATAAAGGGCTTATACAGCCTATAAATGCCAATCCTGCTTATAACTCTTGATTTGGTCCGGGTCTTTTTCAGGTGCTTTTTCATCTCATAATAATCGTTTGTATTTATGGTACAGGTGTACTCATCCGGTGAAGCATATTTTAAATCATATAATTCTATATCATTGCTAGAGCATAAATTTATGAATCTGCGAACATTATTTCCCTTGAGTGATATTTTAATTCTGCTCATATACTGGCAAAAGAAATATGCTCTATATATCCTTCCACAACAATGCAATCCTTAGAATACTCAGAAATTGACATACTTCTCCCCTTAATAGAAATAATGTTAGATTTAGCAAGAATCTCCACCAGCTCGTCATTAAAGCATCTGATTCCCCTGTGGTTTTCAATAATCAGTTCCAGATTACCATACATGGTGATATATGGTATTCCCAGTACGATATCTTTTGGAAGTTCCATTGCTTCAAAAATTTTACTCATACTAGATTATATGAATCTATAGTATATCCAATTCCTATTTATGATAGGGTTCATTATTCATTATTCTAAAGCCCCTGTATATCTGCTCTAAGAGGATAACCCTCATAAGCTGATGGGGAAATGTCATCCTTGAAAAGCTAAGCTTCATGTCAGCCCTCTTAAGCACATTATCACTGAGTCCCAGCGAGCCTCCTATGACAAAATAAATATGGCTTTTTCCTGTAACAAAAAGATTGTTCATCTTCTCAGATAATTCAACTGAATCAAGCTGCCTGCCGTCTATTGCAAGACATACGACATAACCATCATCCTTTATAGCCTTAAGGATTCTCTCTCCTTCCTTATCCTTAACCAGGTTTATCTCCACCTCTGTAGACTGCTCCTCAGTTTTCTCATCAGCGACTTCTGCAATATCAAGCTTTGTATACCGCGATAATCTCTTGGAATACTCCTTAACTGCATCCTGATAAAACTTCTCTTTTACTTTTCCTACACATACAATTGTAATTTTCATATGACGATTATAGCATATAAAATCAAATTAAAGAAAATAATAAATAAGTAATGGAAATATGCGCGAAGAATGGTATAATTTAACTATATTATTGTGGAGGTGGGAAAATGAAAGAATTAGAAGAACGTATTTTAAAAGAAGGACATGTAATAGGAGCAGATATATTAAAGGTCGATAAATTTCTTAACCATCAGGTTGATCCGGTTCTTATGTCCCACATCGGAGAGGAATTTGCAAAGCATTTCAAGGGAAAGGGCATTACCAAGGTTGTTACCATTGAAAGCTCTGGTATTGCTCCTGCACTCATGACTGCAGCTGCACTTGGTGTCCCGATGATTATTTTAAAAAAGCAGCCTTCGAAAGTATTAAACGACAGATTATATCAGACTCAGGTAAATTCATTTACCACTGGTAAAAATTATGATTTATGTCTTTCTGCGGATGTTATAACATCAGATGACCATGTGCTTATTATTGATGATTTCCTTGCAGATGGCGAAGCTGCAACTGGAGCAATCAGATTAATCAGAATGGTTCATGCTACTGTAGCCGGAATTGGTATTTTAATTGAGAAATCCTTCATGTCGGGACATCAGAAGTTAAATGCCCAGGGCTATGACGTATACTCACTTGCCCGAATCAAGAGCATGGGAAATGGCAGCCTGGAATTTGAGCATTAACCAGATACATAAAACCTACCCCGTTCAGCTTTTATCGCATACTTAGATATACATACATAAAACCTGCCAGTGGCAGGTTTTATGTATTTTCATTTTTAATTATAATATACAAATCTGCCCTTGTAGACTTCACTGAACTTCTCAGTTTCAGGATTATATATAACAACAGACAGTATGTTATTTCCCACAGGAACTGTAATGCCTCCTGCATAAAGGTCTGAGTCAATATTAGGGTCAGAAGAATCCCATGTATAATATGCCTGACAGCCTGCCGGCACATCAACCAGAACTGTTGTCTCAGCAGAAAATGTACCACCATCCGGATTTACAACAGGCATATCCGGCTCCCTGAACTCTATAGTATACTTTTCTGTAACCACATCACTGTATAAGCCCTTATCTGATTTTGCAACAGCCTCTATGGTATAGCTGCCCTCGTCCTCAAACTTGATTTCTGAGTCATAGACCTTGCCAGATTCAATAGGATCCTTGCCATCAGTTGTATAGTATATAGTAGAACCAGAATCTGCAGACAACTCTATGCTTATCTCGCTGTCATAATCTCCACCCTCCAGGCTAAATATCGGTGCTGTGGCTATATAATCATCAAACAAAGCAAGTATTTTAGCATCCTTGACGCCCTCTGCCAGCTTAGCAACAGCTTCGTAATCCTTTTTTTCTTCATATATGGCTATAAGCTGCTTGTAGCTGTCTATCTCTGTTTTGTCAATAGAGATAATCTCCTTATAAAGTATCATGGCAGAATCAAGTTCATCCTGATCCATATATATATCAGCCAGTGCATACCTGACATCAATATTATTTTCATCAAGCTCCAGGGCTCTCTCGTAATACTCAACAGCCTTGTCATCATCAGCATTCTTTTCTGCTTTTTCTGCCTGCTCCACCTGATAATCGAATGAATTATTCTGCTTATTCTTTATAGATGATATGATGGCAAACACCAGAATTATTACAGCAAGTATAATAACCACAACAGATATTATGATGATTTTCTTCTGCTGTTCTCTCTTTGCCCGCAGCTCTTCTTTCTTTTTCTTCTCGGCGCGGGCTTTCTTTAACTGCTCACTGGAAGGCTTTTTGCTATCGGAATCGCTTCCTATAAGTCCGTTTAAATAATCGTCCTCAAAGGCATTATAGTCCGGAACTATCTGAGCTTCCTTTCCGCAGGCTGAGCAGTAGATACAGCCTTCTTTAATTTCTGCACCACAATAAATACATCTCATGTAAATCAGTGTCCCTTCTTTTCCATTGCACTTACACAGTTATTCATCAGCATAGCGATAGTCATAGGACCAACGCCGCCCGGAACTGGTGTTATGTATGATGCAAGAGGTTCAACCTCATCAAATTTAACGTCTCCACACAGCTTGTTATTCTCGTCTCTGTGGATTCCCACATCGATTACAACTGCGCCTTCCTTTACATATTCTGCATCAATATACTGTGGCCTGCCGATTGCTACGATGAGAATATCTGCCTCCCTGCATATCTCTTTGAGATTCCTGGTTCTGGAATGGCAGATTGTGACAGTTGCATTTTCCCTAAGCATAAGAAGAGCCATAGGCTTTCCCACGATATTGCTTCTTCCAATAATAACACAGTGTTTTCCCGCAATTTCAATATTGCTGCGTTTCAAGAGCTCGATAATGCCCGCAGGAGTACAAGATACAAACCCCGGTTGACCAATCACAAGGCTTCCCACGTTCTGAGGGTGGAAACCATCTACGTCCTTTTCAGGTGCAATTGCATTGATAATCTTATCCTCATTAATATGGTCTGGTACAGGAAGCTGGCAGAGTATGCCCTTTATACTGTCGTCAGCATTAAGCTTTGCTATTAAATCCAGAAGCTCCTTCTCTGTAGTCTCCTCTGGAAGCTCATAGGAAACAGAGCCTATTCCTATGTATTCACAGGCTCTTTTCTTGTTGCCAACATACACAGAGGAGGCAGGGTCATTACCTACCTGAATGACAGCCAGACTGCATTCCTTCCCCTCACTCTTATACTGTGCCACTTTTTCTTTTAATTCATCCTTTATTTCCCTGGAAATCTGTTTTCCGTCAATTAAATTAGCCATTAAATCTCCCTTATATCTATAATAATTAGAATAATCCAGTTATTCTGCCATTGTCGTCTACATCTATGCCATATGCAGCCGGTGACTTTCCAAGTCCTGGCATTATCATGATTGATCCATTGACTGCAACCACAAAGCCTGCTCCTGCTGATGCATATACCTCTCTGACATTGATTTTAAATCCGCTAGGTCTGCCAAGCTTCTTGGCATCATCTGACAGAGAATACTGTGTCTTTGCCATACATACAGGCAGATTTGACATGCCAAGCTCTGTGATACGCTTCAATTCTCTCTCAGCGGCTGGTGAATATGTGACACCATCTGCTCCATAGATTTCCTTTGCTACAGTCTCAATCTTTTCCTTCAATGATAAATCATCATCATAAAGCAGCTTAAAGTCACTCTTCTTAGTCTCAAGAGTCTCTAAAACCTTGTTAGCAAGGGCAATTCCACCTTCGCCACCCTTTTCCCATACTTCTGAAAGGGCAAACTCACAATCTCTCTCCCTGCAGAACTGCTCTATGAAATCAGTCTCTGCCTTGGTATCTGTAATGAATGAGTTCAAGGTGACTACGATAGGCACGCCGAACTTGTGTAAGTTCTCGATGTGCTTCTCAAGATTTACAATTCCAGCCTTTAAGGCATCCAGATTTTCCTCAGATAATTTATCCTTTGGAACGCCGCCATTGTACTTAAGAGCTCTGACTGTAGCCACAAGAACAACTGCATCCGGTCTGAGTCCTGCCTTTCTGCACTTGATGTCAAAGAACTTTTCTGCACCTAAGTCTGCACCAAAGCCGGCCTCTGTAACCACATAATCAGCAAGCTTTAAGGCTGTCTTGGTAGCCCTTACAGAGTTACAGCCATGAGCGATATTTGCAAATGGTCCACCATGTACAAATGCAGGTGTGTGCTCCAGAGTCTGTATAAGATTTGGCTTTAAAGCATCCTTTAAAAGGGCTGCCATAGCACCAGTTGCCTTTAAATCATCTGCTGTGACAGGCTTTCCATCAAAGCTATAGGCAACAATAATTCTTCCCAGACGTTTCTTTAAATCTGCCATATCATCTGCCAGACAAAGAATAGCCATAATCTCAGATGCAACTGTAATCACAAAATGGTCTTCTCTGACCATGCCATCAGTTTTTGCACCAAGACCAACAACGATATTTCTAAGGACACGATCATTCATGTCCATGCATCTCTTCCATACAATCTGTCTAGGATCTATTCCCAGCTCATTTCCCTGCTGGATATGATTATCAAGAATAGCTGCCAGAAGGTTATTTGCAGATGTAATAGCATGAAAATCTCCTGTAAAATGAAGGTTCAAATCCTCCATTGGAACCACCTGGGCATATCCACCCCCTGCAGCTCCTCCTTTAATTCCAAAACATGGTCCAAGAGATGGCTCTCTTAAAGCAATAATTGCCTTTTTGCCAAGTCTGCCAAAAGCCTCTCCCAAGCCTACTGAGGTAGTTGTCTTTCCCTCTCCTGCAGGAGTAGGGTTAATTGCTGTGACAAGAATAAGCTTGCCATCAGGATTATTCTTGGATTTTTGGATTAAGTCATCAGAAATCTTAGCCTTGTACTTACCATATAATTCCAAATCATCCTCATCAATGCCAATTGAAGCTGCCACATCCTTAATTGGTAACATCTTAGCTTCCTGTGCTATCTCAATATCTGTTTTCATGTCTTGTCCTCCACTTTAATTAATAAACATTATCTTTAAACATCATGCCTTTTGGACATAATATATGATAAACTAAAGTTCGTCAATAATCGAACTTAATTCTTCAGTAGTTACAAGGACCATTCTCGGCTTGGTTCCCTCTTCCGGTCCCACAATTCCAGCCTCCTCAAGCTGATCCATAATTCTGGCAGCCCTGTTGAAGCCTACCTTTAAATATCTCTGTAACATACCAATTGAAGCCTTTTCCTTATCAACTATTATTTTTGCCGCATCAGCAAAAAGTGCATCTCTGCCATCATCATCTGCGCCTCCGTCAGAAATAGCCACAGCCTGTGACGAAACCTGAGCTGCATTTACGGCATTCTGGATAGCTTCATTTGAAGCACTCTCGCCATTTTTCTCCTTGACATCATCTATGATTGCAGCTATCTCATTGTCAGAGATAAAGGCTCCCTGGATTCTATGTGGTGTAGGTGCCCCCTGTGGATTGAAGAGCATATCACCCTTTCCAAGAAGTCTGTCTGCACCAGCCTGGTCTAAAATAATTCGACTGTCCGTGGCAGTCGATACTGCAAAGGCGATTCTACTAGGCATATTAGCCCTGATAATACCTGTGATGACATCCGCAGAAGGTCTCTGGGTTGCAATAATAAGATGGATACCGGCAGCTCTGGCAAGCTGGGCGAGACGGCAGATTGCTGTCTCTACATCCTTTGATGCAACCATCATGAGGTCTGCGAGCTCGTCTACTATGACAACGATTCTTTCCATCTTCTTAGGACGCTCCTGTCCCTCAGGCACTTCCATTGTCTCAATCTTTTCATTATAGCCATTGATTTCACGGACATTAGCATCTGCAAACTTCTGGTATCTGTCAGTCATTTCCTGAACTGCCCAGTTAAGTGCTCCTGCAGCCTTCTTAGGATCTGTCACAACAGGAATCAGAAGGTGAGGTATGCCATTGTATACACTAAGCTCAACCACCTTAGGGTCAATCATGATAAGCTTAACCTCGTCAGGTCCCGCCTTATACAGTATGCTGGTTATAATTGTATTGATACACACAGATTTACCGGAACCTGTAGAACCCGCAATCATAAGATGAGGCATCTTTGCCAAATCTGCAACCACAACCTGTCCGGCAATATCTCTACCTAATGCAAATGTAATAGGTGACTTCTTACTCTTAAATTCCTGGGACTCCACCAAATCCCTGAATGGCACAGTGACATTCTGGGCATTAGGCACTTCAATTCCCACGGCTGATTTTCCAGGTATAGGAGCTTCTATTCGCACATCTGTGGCTGCCAGGGCGAACTTGATATCATCTGCCAGATTAAAAATCTTGCTGACCTTCACTCCAAGCTCTGGCTGTACCTCATATCTGGTGACAGTAGGTCCACAGCAGTAGTCTGTAACCTTGGCTTTGACACCGAAAATCTGCATAGTCTTTTCCAGCTTCTCCGCTGTCTCCTTAAGCTGAGCCTTGGTATTACCCACAGCATTTGCATCACCCTTATGAAGGATATTGATATCAGGCGGCACATAACCGCTTACACTGTTATTTTCCGATTTGCTTATAGTCTCTTCGACTTCCTTTATGCCAGTTTCGATTTCATCTGCATTTGCCCTGGCGCGTCTCTTGGTCTTTTCAACAACAGGAGGCTCCTCAAAGAGCTCCTCCGGTGCCTGAATCTCTATGTCGAGAGGGTCTATCTCTGGGATTGTACTCTCAATAGCATCATTTTCCTGTACAGTCGGTGCAGCTTCCCATGCAGGAATATTTGCGGCAGAAGGATTTGCAGCATATATATCTGTCGGTGCTTTCTCTGGTGCAGCCTGTACTGTCTTCTCATTTGGTAAAAGCTCAGCCATAGACTCAGATGTAAGTCTTGTAAGCTGCTCCTCCTTCACCTCCGGGAACTGTGAATAGCTGTCAATATGTATCTCTCCCATTTCGTCAGATATCTGATTTGATTCTGATGCTTTGTCAACGATTTTGGTATCAGTAGAGACTCCACTGACTTTTCTGTCACGTCTTCTCTTTGCCTTTTCCTCAGCCTTATACTGCCTGTACTCCTGATACTTCTCACTGTTTTCCCTGGCAGAAGCATATACCTTCTCTCCCCCTGCCTTCATGCCACGCATAGCAGATTTGCCGGTAATAAGCACAAGGGTCACGATAAGAACGATAATGTCAATTATGTAAGATCCGATAAGTCCAAAAGCCGGCACTATAAAATATCCAATAAGAGCTCCCACCAGACCTCCTCCAATCTTGGTCTGTCTGCTGTCAGCAAAGGCTGTGGCCGGTGTTACAACCTCCTTGCCATACACTACCAGATATAAAAATACACATATAAATACAGCAAATAAAATCGCTGCCACAAGCTTTACGATAGCGAAAGCATTGTCCTTGTTAGAGATTCCAAAAAAACTGCCCACCAAAAGAATGATTGGGAAA
>URLU01000001.1 GCA_900548765.1 uncultured Lachnobacterium sp. | reverse complement strand
ATATATTTATTTATTTATCCTGTTCCTGAATAATACCCTTCACCGCAACAGCCTGATTAGTCACATGCTCATGCATTGCCTCAGTCACCTTCGCCTTGTCTCTCTCCTCAAGTGCCTCAACAATTGCATTGTGCTCGCTTATAAGCGCTGGATAGTTTTCAGGGGTTTTCAAGTATTCTACTCTGTATCTGAAAAGCTGCTCTCTCATATTGCTCAGCAAAGCCACAAGCCTTGCGTTGTCTGTTGCTTCATATATAATGTCATGGAATCTGACATCCACATCTGCAATCTTTTTTACCTCTCCGGTCTCAAGAATCTTTTCAAATTCATTCTTCGTATCCTTTAGCATCTGCATCTGCTCTGCTGTTATACGCTCACAGGCTATCTGGGCTGCCAGTTCATCCAGAGCTTCCCTGACCTCAAGTACATCCTCCATATCCTTCAGGGTCATCCTTGCAACCTCTGCGCCCTTTCTTGGCATTGTAACTGCAAGTCCTTCCTGCTCTAACATTCGTATTGCTTCTCTGATTGGTGTCCTGCTGACCCCAAGCTTTGATGCTAGCTGCAGCTCCATAAGTCTCTCTCCCGGCTGCAGTTCCCCCTTTAAGATTGCTTCTCTTAATGTATTAAATACTACATCTCTAAGTGGCAGATATGCATCCATATTAAGTGTAAGATTATCTGTCATTCTCTTTCTCCTTTAAAATATTTTCCTCTCATCTAATTCTGTTGTTATATATATCTGTCAGGTAGGTCTGTCTCGACAAGCCTGATTTTTTCATCGCCTTGTATGCCTGTTTTGCCTTTTCAGCGTCATCAAACAGACCGAAAACTGTAGGACCGCTACCGCTCATCATGGCTCCTGCGGCTCCATTTTCCATCATGTTTTTCTTTATCTCAGCTATTATGGGATAATTCGGTATAGTTACTGTCTCCAGAATATTTCCCATATGGTCGCATACCCCCTGTAAGTCCTTTGCCTTTATATCCTTAATAAGCTGGTCTATATCCGGATGTTCTGTCTTTCCATCCAGCCTGAGGTTCTCATATACAAACTTAGTGGATACGGATATCTGTGGTTTGGCAATGAGTACAGGACACTTTATCATAGGTGGCAGGGACTTAAGCTCCTCTCCTATGCCTTCAGCCAGTGCTGTTCCTCTCATCAGACAGTAAGGTACATCTGCCCCGATTCTGACACCTCTATCCTTTAGCTCCTGCATGGACAATCCCAGCTCAAACATTTTATTCATTCCATATAACATAGCTGCTGCATCGGTGCTTCCGCCTGCCATTCCTGCTGCAACCGGAATCCGCTTGTCCAAATCAACAGACACGCCCTCTGTTATATCAAATTCATCCATCAGCAGTCTGCCCGCCTTATATATGAGGTTATTTTCATTTATCGGTAAATATGACAAGTTCGTCTTTATTCTTATCCCCGGTTCACTGGTTTTCTCTATATTCACCCTGTCAAATAAATGAATCGTCTGCATAATCATGCGGACTTCATGGTAGCCGTCTTCTCTTCTTCTGACCACATCAAGTCCCAGATTTATCTTTGCTAATGCTTTAAGCGATATCTTATCCATATTGTACTTCCTCTGTTTTTTGTATACAAAGGGATTATAACATTTATTCTTACAAAGAGCAAATTTCCCGATAAAGATATTTCAAATTCTGCCGATATATAATTTGAAAGGATACGGACATCCGCATTTGACCAAGGAGGGCACGATATGGGTATTGATATTTACAATGTAACTTCTGCAGTCGGCACAACTTCAACAGCCACTGCTAAAACTGCAAAGGCTTCTGACAAGACTTCAGAGAGCAAGTCATCTGATAAGGCTTCTTTTTCAGACAAGGCTGCTGTATATGAGAAGTCATCAGACACAGACACAAAGTCTTCTTCAAAAACTAAGAGCAATTCAGCAATTGTCGCACAGCTTAAGGCTGATGCCGAGGCTAGACAGAATCAGCTTTTAGAGATTGTAAGAAAATCTATTGGAGATCAGGCTTTCACTTTTGCAAAGGCCACTAACCTCAAAAGCGTATTTGAGAATATGACTGTTGATCAGGACACTATCCTTCAGGCACAGAAGGACATCGCTGATGATGGCTACTGGGGTGTTGAGCAGACCTCTGACAGAATCCTGGATTTTGCGAAGGCTCTGTCTGGCGGAGATTCTTCTAAGGCTGAGGAGCTCCTGAATGCTTTCAAAAAGGGATTTGACCAGGCTACTGCGGCTTGGGGTGACAAGCTTCCTGATATCAGCCAGAGAACATATGATGCTGTTGTCGAGAAGTTCCGGAAGTGGACTGAGGGCACAGAGGAATAAACTGCATACTTTGTTATATAACTAATCCGCGAATGTCAGGTTCGCGGATTTTTTTTGCTGATACTGGTGGTGTCGGGGATTGGGCATGGGTATGGATTTCCTGCAGAGGTCAGCCTTTTTAGCTAGCTTATGACTCCCCAGTAATGCTTCTGCGCACAAGAAAAACCTTAAAGTAAAGCCGTAGCTTTTGCCAACACAATTTTTTGCCTTCAATAAGGTGTACTTCAACGCATTTGACAAGGGGCGCAAAGTGTCCGTCTCAGGTGTACAACCAGCTGACCATTCTAGCTGGACTAAGAGCCTTGCTCAAGAAGTGCCGATTAGGGGCACCTGCGCACAACTCAAGCAGTTTCTTTTATGCGCGTCCGCGCAGAGAAGAAACTGCTTTCAAACATGTGACTACGGTGCCCCAGCTCTTCCTTCGCTAAGGCTCTAAGTCCAACACGAATGCCCCCTGAATTGTTGTACACCTGAGACGGACACTTTGCGCCCCTTGTCAAATCGTTTGAAGAACAGCTTTAATCGAAGAAGGCAAAAAATTGTGTTGGCAAAACAAGGGTTTACGACCAGGTTTTTCTTGTGCGCAGAAGCATTACTGGGGAGTTAAGAAATATTGAAGGCTGACCTCTGCAGGGAATCCATACCCATGCCCAATCCCCGACGCCGCCAGTATCTACAAAATTCAGTCTTGACATTCGCCACTCATCTTGTATAATACAATTTGCAAATGATTTGCAAATGCAATCAAATTGCAATTATAAATTATGAATTATATAAGGAGACCCTATGCTCGACATTTTATTGGATACCATATTAGACAGCGTAAAATTACTACCATTTTTATTCCTGACCTACCTGGCCATGGAGGCTCTGGAGCACCATACCGGTCAATCCCTGCAAAAAAAGATAAGCTCAGCCGGCAAGACCGGTCCTATCTGGGGCGGTTTACTGGGTGTGATTCCCCAGTGCGGCTTTTCTGCTGCCGCTTCCAGCCTTTATGCCGGCCGCGTAATTACTGTAGGAACCCTGATTGCAATATTTTTGTCCACATCTGATGAGATGCTTCCTATTTTCTTATCAGAAGCTGTGCCAGCTTCTACTATTGTAAAAATCCTTGGCACCAAGGTGGTTATTGCGGTTATCTCCGGATTTATTGTGGAGTTCATCTATCATTTCACCCTTCACAGGAAGGATGAGGATATGGACATAGAGGTGGTCTGTGAGGAGGAGCACTGCAGTTGTAAGGATGGACTATTTGTTGCCGCCTTAAAGCACACCCTCAGAATATTTGTGTATATTTTCATTATCTCTCTTATCCTTAACCTTGTAATCGGTATGATAGGCGAGGACAATCTGGCATCATTATTTTCAAGCCTCCCTGTTGTTGGTGAAGCTGTTGCGGCTCTGATTGGTCTTATTCCAAACTGTGCTTCTTCTGTGGTTATCACTCAGCTTTATCTGGACGGAATCATCGGTGCCGGTCCTATGATGGCTGGTCTTCTGGTTAACTCTGGTGTGGGTCTTCTGATTCTGTGCAGGCTCAACCGCCATGTTAAGGAAAATGCAGCTATTATCGGTTCTGTATACGCTCTGGGTTTAATCTGGGGAATTATTATTGAATTTACGGGAATTGTGTTTTAACTGGAGGACTTGCAATGAGTACAAATGGCTATACGACTACCAGTCGTACTAAAATACTTGAATTTTTAAAAAATAACTGCGACAGGACTGTAAAGGTCAGTGATATCCAAAAATACCTTATCAACACCGGCCACGAGGTCAACATCACTACTATTTACAGGTATCTGGATAAGCTCTCCAATGACGGAACCGTCATGAAATATGTCTCTGAAAAGGGCAATCAGGCTGTCTACCAGTACATTGATCTGGGGCTTCACTGTGAAAATCATCTGCACCTGCAGTGTACCAAGTGTGGTGCCATCTTTCATCTTGACTGTTCCTTCATGAGTGAGATTGCAGAGCACATCCTGGCAGAACATGGTTTTGCCATACAATGTAAAAACTCTATTATATATGGGCTCTGCCCTAAATGCCAGGATATGTAATATCCGCCGAGGCTGTCACCGGCAGCTTTTATTGCATACTTTGATATACTAAGAACCTGCCGCTGGCAGCTTCTTTGGCATACTTTGGCATTAAAAATCCCCATGCCTGCACATGGGGATTTTTTCTTACAAGTTATTCACCCGGCGAAACTATAACTATCAGCTTCTCTGGATGCATGGCAGCTTATAGCTCAGCCTGTCTGCTGCTGCCTCTTAGTAGTTATTAGAATATCCTGACTGTTCTTCCGGTACCCAGTATGTGTATACATTTCTTGAAATTCTCTGTGAATCATCCTTTCCTGTGTATACATACAGGTCTCCATCTGACACGTAGACAATTCTCTTGCTGTTGATGTATGAATACTCATCTACATCTCTGTCAATTCTCTTATCTTTTCCAGACTTATCATAGTAAATCAAATCATATGAGTCGTCTATCTCGATAAGGCTTCCATCATCATTTATTGAAAGTGAGTAAAGGCTTACATCCTTTGCAATCTCCTCTGGCTTTCCGCCGTCGTACTTGGTCAGGTTGCCCTCGTCGTTATCTGCCTTGTCATAGAAATAGAATCCATCATCATACCATTTGCCATAATAGTATGCATCCTTTGATAATGTCTCATCCTCTTTCAAATCCTTGCCAGATACTGTGTAGGCAACTAATTCAGCTCCAGTGGTATCATAAACATCATCTACATATGCTACAACAATCTTGCTGCTGTTGTAATCTGAATATAAACCAGTTGGAATATCCTTTAATTTCTGCTTATCTGATGTTCCTACTGCATAGTAATAATCTGATGGCTCTGAATAGCTGTATGCATCATCAAGCTGATACTGTACATCTGATGCACTGTAAATATCACTAATGTTGATAGATACGCCATCCTCATCATCTCCAAGCACGCCAAAGAATACTACCTTTTTCTCAGCGTCTGCATATGTGTATGAGCTTGATACATTTTCCTGAATAAGAGTTTCCTTATCTCCATCGATATAGTATAAGTTATTCTTTGTAATTGTTACATCCTCTGACTTTAAGTCTTCTCTCAGAGTTTCAATTCTTGACTTATCGTAGGCTATGTTTTCATAGTCATACTCATCATCCCAGTATTTATCTGAATCGAAAATATACCAGTTTGTCTTGTCTGTGTATACATCTGACTCACAATTTGAGCTGTAGAGATAGTACATTCCTGTCTCATCATCTGTCCAAAGCCAGTCAAAGAAATAATCAGGGTCGTCAACATACTCCTCATAGTCGTACTCGTCAAGTGCAATCTCTGGTGTTGTCTCTGTAAAGTAGTCTGACTTAACCGGCTCCTTCACATCTGAGTAATCCTCTGCGTCGTCTGTCACATAATCATAGGCTTTGCCTTCCTGTGTTTCCTGCTTGATTATGTATGCTGCACCTGTATCTGTGTCGATATCCAATATAGACTCAACATCCTCTGCAAGTGTCTTTGCCTTGCCATTTCCATCTACTGACTGGAACTCATCATCTGCAAGAATATAGATTTTTCCATCATCATTAGCATATACATATGCATTCTTGGCAATCTTGTCACCTTTTTCTGTTTTGAGATTGTAGCTGTTTAATACATAGTCCCCATCCTTGTTATATGACTGATAATACAGCACATTACCGCATTTTGCTTCAATGCTGTCTACATCATCATCAAGCTCTTTGCTTTCTTTTCCATTGTAGTAGTAGAGCTCTCCATCGTTGTTCAGATAATAAATATTATCAGATGCGTATGCTCTTACCTGGCTGACCTTGGAATCAATTTCCTCGATATACTTATCGTTCTTGCTTGAATCCATCTTTAACTTGTCAAGCTGCACTACATATAACTCTGATTTTCTCTCATCGATATATACTAATGCCTTGCCATCATCCAGCAATTTGATATCTGAAAAATACTCTCTTGTGTCAGCAATTTCGATTTCCGAGTCCTCTTTATCCATGTTTGACATGTAATAAAGTGTGTCATCCTTCTGGTATACTATGCTCTTCTCATTTACCCCACCTGATACAGAACCGATAAGCTTTACAATGATAAAAATTACAAGAACTGCAATTGCAGCTACAACAACTGTAATAATAATTGGTTTTGCCTTAACGGACTTCTTCTCTGGTGTGCCTGTGCTCTGGGCTGCTGGTGCTGGCTGTGGTACAGGCTGCCATGTCTGCTGTGGCTGTGCTGCCTGCTGTGCTGGTGCTGTTCCCTGTACCGGTGCCTCTGCCTGTACTGGCTGTGTCTCCTGGGCTGCTGTTCCCTGTACTGGTGCCTCTGCCCGTACTGGCTGTGTCTCCTGGGCTGGTGCCTCTGCCTGTACTGGCTGTGTCTCCTGAGCTGGCTGTGTCTCCTGGGCTGGTGCCTCTGCCTGTACTGGCTGTGTCTCCTGAGCTGGCGCTGCTTCCTGTACTGACTGTGTCTCTACAGGTGTTTCCTCTGCTTTGGTCTCTACTGGCACAGTCTTGGCTCCGCAGAATGTACAAAAACGTGAATCATCACTGATTTCTGCACCGCAATTACTACATTTCATAAACTTTTCCTTCCTTTCACCTTATAATTTATTTCGATAAAACAAAGCTTAATGCAACTATCACAATGGGTATAACTCCTGTCGCGATATCATTTGCAAGGCACATTAACAGTTTCTGTTTTTTTGAAACCGAGTATAATATACTCCCCGTGCATGTTTTATCTCTAAAACATATCCCACCCACAATGATTATCATTGCTGCAAATACTATTGCAGTTATCTGGGTAAAATATGATTTTATCCTTTGTGGACTGTCAGATGTACTATCCCCTACTGTCTCCCAGTCGATAGTCAAAACCTCCTGCTCTGTCAGCAGTTCATAGTTTTTATCTAATAGGTATTCCTGTCTTTCCTTATTGTCATCTCCATAAATCTCTCTGTCTGCCTCAAGCAGTATGTTTTCGCTGATAATCTGATATGCTGCAGCAAATATAGCTTCCTTCTCAATCTCACCAGCTCTTGTAAATGGAGATAAGTAATATTTTATCTTTTCATCACCATCAAAAGCTTCCGGTATCACAAATCCACAGTCGATTTTCCCTGTTTTAACTGAGGTTTTCATGTCATCTTCATCATTATAGCTTACAAGCTCTACTGATTTTTCATCCGAACTTACGCTGTCATATATTTCTGCCCCCAGCTCATTTGTATACATAATCCCCACCTGAAGTTCATCCTCAGACGGTACCGTCACGCCATTTACGATACTTATGGCAATCAGCATAACCAAAAGCTCCAGATAGAAAATCGGCTGCTTAAGCTCTTTAACCAGAAAAATCCTAAACCAGGTTAGAAACATTTCCATATATAATCTCCAATAGCATTCTATTTATATTTGTCGTGTGCAAAAATCCCTGGATTTTCTGCAGGCCTGCCGGCAGATAATCAATCGGCACAACAATACCGGTTCCGATTACTATCCATATGATAAACAGTAAAACCACAACTACCGCCATCCGGATATTTTTGCATGTGGAATAAATAAAATTGTATATCAGTCCAAGCACCAGGCTTACCGGAATCAATTTTAAGAGTACAACTGTATCCCAATAGACTAGATTTAGATAAAAAACCTCTGTAATGATACTGCCCAATATATAGGTCAATACTGAGACAATCCAGATCAGCTCCGCAAAAATTATTGTTTTGATTACAAACATCCTATGCGATGTAAGGCCATATATTCTAAGCTTTTGCTCTACGCTCTCGGACTGTGGCTTGTATAGTCCTCCAAAGTACATTCCCGGCAGCAGCATTGCAATCACAAATATGCAGAAAAATATATATCTTTCCACACTTAATTCCCCTATTGGTGACACCATCTCAGTGTCAAAAATGTCACCCCTGCCAAAAAGCTTATCTATGTATATATCCATAAGCAGGGAATCTATTTTTTTTGTGGAAATTGGTGCATCATATTCCTTTGCAGTGTCACAGGCTGAATATATGCCTGCCGCAGAGGTCTGCAGGAGTGCGACTCCATCCTCCAGCACATTTTTAAACAGGGCAAAGGACAGACTGTCCTTGCTGCTGACATATACCTTCTGGATTAGTCCGTACTGGCTGTTGACCTGATCATAAAAGTCATCGGAAAAGAAGACGCATACCTGCATCTTCCCTTCCTTCAGGTCTTCCATTGCCTTATCCTCATTTTTGTAATAATTGAAATCACATATGGAATCTACACTGTCAATGGTTGCTGCGTACTTTGCTGCAAGCTTGACGGTGGATCCCTCCTCTGGTATGACCACAGCCACCTGTACCTTTTCGATAACCGAGCTGTCCATGAGGATTTTGCCAACTATCAGAACTGCTCCAATCAGCAGGGCTATTACAAGACATGTAATGACTATTATCTTGCCCAGGAGCTTGAGGCATCTTTTATTCTGCAGCCTAAAAAATGAAGCTGTAACATTTGGCGTTTTAGTATACATTATTATAGAAATCCATGGCTAAATCGCTTATATCATCATAATCAAGCTCTGTGACATCAATCTCGTCACCCTCATATTTTTCAAGCTTAGTATCTGCTGTCAATGAAAGTGCCAGATTTAACTCGTCATAATCTACTGAGAAATCAAAGCCCTTACCATTTTTCTTTAATGTACCATCCATGTCAAAGTAATCATTTTCTACTGTAAAATCGCCGTTCTTTGAGTCATACTCAACCTCAAGTGCTGTGTATCCGTCTAATATAAATTCAAGATTTTCCACACTTCCCTTAGAGCTTCCATCAATTTCAAAGCTCATATCATCATAGTCATTCTCAAAATTGCACTCTACATTCTGTAAGCGGTAGTCTCCACCCTCAAAAAGAATTTCTCCTGTGTTGCTGCCGTCATCTACATATACTGCTGCAAGCTTGTTCTTGTAGATGTAAAATTCCACATCCACATCATCCATATATCCACATAAATCGTAGATATCGTCAAACATACCATCAATATCATCTACATCCATATTAAAGTCCTTGAGGTAATCCATATCGTCAAGCTGGTCCTTGTAGTAATCCTCAAGTATTCCAACCATAGACTCTACTTCATCACCTGTAATCTCTACCTTGTAGCCCTTTACCTTACGGGTCTTTCCATCGACCTTGCAGCTCTTTTTCTCTGCCTTTTTCCAATCCCAGGAATTGAACTCCTTTAAGAGGTCTTTGCCAAGCTGCTTAGCAGACTTATCTGTTGCCTTTTCCTCAATACTTGTGACCTGACGGAGTGCATTGTTTACATCCTCGATATCAATGCCTGAATCCTCAATCATATCAACCAGATAACCTTCCTGATTGTCATCCTTAAAATTGTATACAAATGTATCATCACTTATAAGCGGTACATAAGCCTTGAGCTCTGTATCTGAAATTCCTACCACACCATCTGCTGATATGCCTTCGATATCAAGCTTTCCTGATAACTGCTTTTCCTTTGATGTGGAAACAAATTTACCCTCAAAGCCATCGCCTGATACATCAAAGGATGCATTCACGGTGTATTTTCCTTTTGCGATAAGCTCTGCTGCTGAGTCAAGATTTGACTCTTTAACAATCGTTGGTGTGTCCTTGAATGTGTTTGCTGTTGCGAGAAGGACTTTTCCACCCTTGCCTATCATGGCATTCTTTACTGCAACTGCTGCAACAATGACTACAACTGCTGCTCCGCCTGCGATTGCTATGCCCTTAATCCAATTTTTGTTCTTTGGCGCATCTGCCGGAGTCTGAGGCATATATGGTGGCTGCCCATTGCCTGCGCTGTATGTTTCCCCTTGTGAATTTCCCTGCTGTGCACCTGAGCCATCCATCTGCTGGTTCATTTGCTGTGCATCTGGATTTACGCCCTGTGTGCCTGCACTTACGTCCTGTGTGCCTGTGTTTACACCCTGTGCCGCATCTGCTGTCTGCTCCTGGGTATTTGCGCCAGTCTCCTGTGCTGCATTCTCCTGTGGCTGTGGGTTGATTGGCTCCCCAGTCATTGGATCAAATCTCATTTCCATAACTAACTCTCCTTTGTGTAATCTAATATTGTTTTCATATTTCTCTGGCCATCATCTATTTTGAAGAGTGTGCCAGCCCTCATGACATAGCATTTGTCTGCTTCCATGATTTCAGCCTCCTCATGAGTGGTCATGAGTACTATACCACTATTGCCCTGATACTTTTTCAGCCATTGCAGCAGCTCATCTCTATAACATATGTCAAGTGCCGCTGTCGGTTCATCCATTATCAGAAATCCTGGATGCGAAATCACTCCACATGCCAGACTCACTCTTCTTTTCATTCCTCCCGACAGTTTGGACACCTTAGTCTTTAAGAGCTTCTCCAATTCAAACTGCTCCAAAAGTGCCCGGTCAGGATTTCTCCTGTCATATCCCCATAGCCGCATATTGTCTAAAACTGACAGTTCATCCATAAGTGGATTCTCCTGCGGTACATAGCCACAGCTTCTCCTAAAAACAGTCTTGTCTTTAAGCGGCTCCTCCCCAAAATAATTGAGGCTTCCCCCATCCGGAGCCATTGCGCCGGCGAGAATCTTAAGCAGTGTTGTTTTTCCACATCCGTTTCTGCCAACTATTACGATTCTCTCTCCAGCTCTGGCATCAAGCGATACATTTTTAAGCACCTGCTTTTTACCATAACTTTTAGATATATTACTGACCTCTATCATTCTTAGTTACCATATCTCTCATTATATAGGTCTAACAGATATGCAGCATTCTGTGTCTCAATGTCAGAAAGTGTTACATTCTGGTCAAAATCAGCTGCATTGTATATTCCCTCATACCATGGCTTGGAATTAAAGTATTCCTGTAACCACTCTGTGTCAAACATTCTTCCGTGTCTTGCATAAATCTCATTTCGCGCAATTGAAAGCTTTTCCTGGTCATCAAGGATTGGTGCTACATCTTCCTCTGTGAGGAGCACCTGATCACTCATAGGAAATACATAGTCTCCTGTAAAAGCGTCTTCGCTGCTTCCTGATATTTTTTCAAGAAAGGCTGACTGTGCATCCGGCTGTATAATGCCTGATTCTGTAAGATTGGCGATTTCTGCCTGCTCATAAACATAATTATCCAGATTTATGAAAGCATCATAGTCAAAGTCACCATCTATCCGGGCTGTCAGACCAGCAATCAGCTCCACATCCGAATCCTGTGCCAGAAACATATTGTCAAATGCTGTTGTGATATTCACAAGTCCTGCCTTTGTAGCATTGGCAATAGCACTATTGATTGTGTCCTGCTCAATATCGCTTCCTGCTGCGGAGTAGTCTGTTATGCTTATGTACTTATGCTTTGCACATGAGTATGCATTAATATTAACCTCTACTCCATCTGCATAATGGCTGACTACTGTGTAAGACTCGGCCACAAGATTATATCCCGTCTTGGTATTCTTTAAGTATACTGCTGCCTTGTTATAATCCCATTCATCTATTGACAGAAGCTGTAATTTCTCCTGCTCTGTTACAATATCTGAATCCTCAACTGTATAAATGTCTGCATATATTCCGGAATCTTCTGAATAGACTACAATCAGATCCTCAACTCCATCACCACTTATGTCCTTTATAATTGCTCCCATATATCCGTTATTTAACATCCAAGGATATCCCATTCCTGACGATATATCCTGTGTAGTGCCTGCAATATAAACCATTGAGTCCATAAGGCTGTTTAACTGTTCTACAAGCAGGTTGTGGATTTCATCCTCAGCAGCTGTATCGCTTTCTGTGTCCTCTGTACCAAACACAAGCTCTTCTGTTTCTGTCTCATCCTCTTCTATTACCGGGTCATCATTTTCCTCATCATTGGATGACATGTTGTGCCAGATAAGCACCCCTGCTGTTGCAGCAATTACAGCAACAATTGCAATTATTCCCGCAATTATAATTGGTTTTTTGGATTTCTTCTGAGATTTCTTTTTTGATTCGCCAGCCTCAACACCTGTACTGTCTGAGCCTGCCGGTACCGGCTCAGCCTCCTGTGCATTCCGGTATGCTGGTGCAGCCTGATTTACTGATGAATTCTGATTCGCTGGTGCAGCCTGATTTGCTGATGAATTCTGATTCGCTGGTGCAGCCTGATTTACTGCTGTATTCTGATTCACTGATGCAGCCTGATTTACTGCTGTATTCTGATTTGCTGATGCAGCCTGATTTACTGCTGTATTCTGATTTGCTGATGAATTCTGCTGTGGACAGCCCATATTTACCTGCATAACAGGCTCAAGCTTTGCTCCACAGCTCATGCAAAATCTATGCTCAGGATTAACCTCTGAGCCACAATTCTTACAAAACATATTCTCCTCCATTTAAACATTTCTTCATAAAATAATCCTCTGTCAATTTAATCACAATTCGACATTTTATGCAAGCTGGTATCTCATTTGTATACCAGATTTTTATTCTGTCAAAAGCTTAATCAGCAGATTGACTCTGTTTTTTATCATTACCCACAGACTATTTTTGTCAAAATCAGAGACATTCCCCCCATGTCTCCTATACAAAAGCAGCTGCTCCGGCAGGCAGTAACCGCCATTCCCATGCAGGTCATTCCGCATGCCTATCCACTGGTCATGCATTGGCACGCTGTCTGGAATCGGTATGGAATCCGCTAATCGGTCTGCTCTCACTGCCATGGCACAGCCCATATATCTGTTTTTTATGAGATTTTTCCAGAAGCCCACACACGAGCCCCTGTATTCAAAAAAGCTTGGCATAAGCTCCTCTGTCAGGTCGCCATTCATCACTCTGACATCATGCATGACAAGGTCTACATTTTTGTCCTCAAAAGCTTTCACTACCTTTTCTATTTTATCCGGCATCCACTCATCATCCTGATCTGCCATGAATAGATAGTCTCTGCATAGCTTCCTCTCAGATTTTGTTTTCTTTTTATAATCGCCGGATATTTTTCCCCAGATGTCATAGACTTTTGTGTGGGCTATAGCATTTTCCATATTTTTAATAACACCTTTGCATGGACCATCCACAAGCCTTAGACGATTGTCTGTCTGCGCCATCTCATCTACAATCTGTCTGGTTGCATCTGTAGAGCCGTCATCCGACACCACCACTTCCCCATCCTGTGGCAGCTGACATAATATGCTCTCAAGCTGGTGTCTTATATATTTTTCTCCGTTATATGATATTAAAGCTACTGAAATCATTATTTACCTGCCATTTTTATTCATTTTCCGTGTGAGCAGCAAAATTCACTTTGGACACTCACATCATTTCAAGAAGGTCTCCTCATACCGCTCAACGATATAAGACCACTCATAAGCCGTCCTAATCCTGTTCTTGGCCTTCTCTGACAATGCCTCTATATAAGAAGAATCATACTTATCCGCACTCTCTATCAGGCTCTTAAGGTTCCCCTCCTCAAGATTCCAGTAAACAGCCCCATCCTCTCCGACTTCCCGGTTAAAGCCCACATCATAAAGGAGGTTAAGCTGTGTCGTTGCCAAAGCCTCCAGAAGTGATGGATTGGTTCCCCCCACAGAATGTCCATGGAAATATCCATAGGCATTTCGCCTAATCATTCCTATTAAGTCAGTATCATAGACTGTTCCCACAAATTTTATGCGGGAATCCTTTTCAAAACCGGTAGTCTCCTTAAGGCTGTCATAAAACTTATTGCCTTCGTTATCTGCCACCAGCACGAAGTCCTTTGCCGTATCTGATTTCATGAACTCTCTTATCATGGTATAAAAATTGTTTTCAGGCACAAGCCTGCCCACTGACAGATAATACTCTCCCGGCTTCACTCCATTTGCAGTACACCAGGCTGCGTACTTTTCCTCAGCTTTCAGCCCTGGTTCATCAAAGCTTGCCCCATAGGCAATAAATGTGGTTTTTGGATTGTATTTTTTATAATCTTCCTTTATATACTTTTCTATGCTCACAGAATCGCAGATTACAAGGTCTGCGTGCTTCACCATTCCCTGTTCTGATATCTTCCAGTATTTCTTGATGGCAGCATTCCACTTAGCTCGTTTCCACTCATGACCATCCGGGTTCAGCATATAGGTTCCGCCCAGCCTATGTAGCTTTCTGACATAATGCCCCACAAAAGGTCCCATACGACATGCCAGAACATAGACTATAGGCTGCTCATAGCCTTCCTTTTTTATCATTTTGTCTGCATAAGAAAATGCTTTCATGTCGTATACTACAGCCTTGGCTGATTTGAGCCATGCTGGTATTCTGATATGAAAGCAGTGTGCTTTGTTGTGCTCATCATCATAGCTTCTCTCCTTGTCGAGACAGGCTACATGATAGGCAATCTCCTTATTCTCTTGTCTGGCAGTGAGCTGCTCTACGAAGGTTTCAAAGCCTCCGTAGTTTGCAGGTATTCCCTTACTGCCTATTATAAATACATTTTTCTTCATCTATTTCCCTTTTTGCGCTTATTTATTTTGAGCCATCCTTTGTAAATACAACCTTTATTGTCTTGCATAAGATATAGAAATCCAGATAAAATCCCCAGTTCTCTATATATTCAGTGTCGTATTTTACAACCTGTTCAAAATCAGTGATTTTGTTTCGCCCACTAACCTGCCACAAGCCTGTAATTCCCGGCTTCATGCTGAGTCTTACCTTGTGGCTTATATCATAGTTCTCAAATTCTTCCTTTGTCGGTGGTCTGGTACCTACAAGGCTCATATCACCCTTCAACACATTCCAGAACTGTGGCAGCTCGTCTATGCTTGTCTTTCTGATGAAATTTCCCAGACCCTTGCCCGGTCCCTTTTCTGAACCGATTATTCTAGGGTCATCCTCCATCTTAAACATAAGTCCCCGCATCTCATTCTCACCCTGCAGCTCCTTCTGGTGCTTTTCCGCCCCCACATACATGGATCTGAACTTGTACATTTTAAATATACGTCCATTTCTTCCAACTCGCTCCTGAGCGAAAAATACCGGTCCCGGCGAGGCATGCTTTATAGCAGGCGCTACAAATATATATGCAATTCCTGTAATTATAAGTCCTACAAGAGCTCCAACCACATCCACAGCTCTTTTCACACTCATCTTCCATGAGCTTGTAAAATTAATTGTTGTAGTTACAACATTTGCGCTTCCAAGAGTTCCTATAAACCGATTCGGCAGGTTATCCGGTAAAAATCCCATTCCGATATGAACCGTAATTCCCATCATAAGGAATATATCAATCCACTCCTGCAGATCATCCTTGTCCTTAAAGATATCGATATAAACAGCATCAACCACGTCCCTCTTGATGTACTCTATGACATTTTTCTTGCCATATAGGATAGGTATATTCGCCTCGATTACATCATCTGAATCATTATCCGGTACAGCAATACCACAGATTTTGTATTCACGATAAGCCTTATTGTTTATCTCTTTTATTGCATTTACTGCATGCTGCTCTGTGGACAAAAGTAAAAGCTTTATCTGATTTTTATCCTTCTTGATACGCTTTCTGATAACCCGTTTCCACGCAAGCCTTGCACCGAAGGACAGAAAAATCCCTATCGGCCATAAGAGGATAAACACTGTACGGGACATCAATCCTGATTCCTGCATTAAATACAGATAAAAAAGAACTACAACGTTTACTGTTGAAACATGCTGTATAACAGCAATCAATTCTTTCTGCCACAGTCTTTGGATAATTCCCTTGTAATTATCTGAAAAGAATAGCGTTGCTATATCAATTACAACAATGACGATACTTACCCGGATGTACATCTCAAGGTACATATCCTCAACTATTCCCTTATGACGGATAAAATAAGTAAGCCAATATGCAATTTCCAATGCAAGGATGTCTATAATCTCAAAATCAAGATGTTTAAGCCACCCTCTGTTCGTCCTTGTATACAAATCCTAATCCCTCATATTCTCCAATCGGTTCATAGCGGAGAAAATACCTCTGATAGATGCCTTTGTGATATTGCCACTGACACCTACACCAAAAGTTATATTGCCAGTGCGGTTATCCTGCATCTGTATATATGCCGCTGCCTTGGCACCTGAGCCCTGTGACAGCGCATGCTCATCATAGTCTAAAATCTTGAAATCAAAGCCCTGAATACTCTGTCTTATTGCAAGCTTTACAGCATCAATAGGACCATTTCCTGAAGCCTCCGAGTGAATCTCCTCACCTCTGTACTTAAATACAAGGCTTACGCGTGACTCCTCATCATCACTTCCATCTGTATTTCCAGCACCCTCTTTAAATGATATAAGCTCAAATGGCTCCTTGCAGAGCAGATACTCTTCCCTAAAGGTCTCCATGATTCTGGCTGGCTTTATCTCTCCGCCTTCAGTCTCAGAAATCTTCTGGATTACATCTGCAAATTCTCTCTGCATAGCCTTTGGAAGCTTGTAGCCATATACTGTGCTCATCACGAATGCAACACCACCTTTACCGGACTGGCTGTTGATTCTGACTACCGGCTCATACTCACGTCCGATATCCGCAGGGTCAATCGGAAGATATGGCACCTGCCAGTATGGCGAACTGCTCTCCTTAAGTGCCTGCTCACCCTTGTTGATTGCATCCTGATGTGAACCGGAAAATGCAGTAAATACAAGCTTTCCAGCATAAGGATGGCGCATGTCAACACTCATCTTGCAGCAACGCTCATAGATTTCTACAATTTCTTTTATGTCCTCAAGATTAAGCTCTGGGTTTACTCCCTGGGAGAACATATTATAGGCTACTGTAAGTATGTCCACATTTCCGGTTCTCTCACCATTTCCAAGCAGGGTTCCCTCTACCCTGTCAGCTCCCGCAAGAAGCGCAAGCTCTGTAATCGCAACGCCTGTTCCCCTGTCGTTATGAGGATGAACAGAAAGTATTATGTTTTCTCTCTCCTTAAAATGTGTACTCATCCACTCAATCTGGTCAGCGTACACATTTGGTGTATTCATCTCAACAGTTGCAGGAAGATTGAAAATAATAGGATTGTCATTGGCATGATTCCATGTCTCCTGAACCGCTGTGCATATCTCCAATGCAAAATCCATCTCTGTACCAGTAAAGCTCTCTGGTGAATACTCGAGCTGGATGTTTCCGTCAAAGTTTTTCATGCCTTCCTTGACCATGTTTGTTCCAGCCTTTGCAATCTCTATAATCTCAGGTCTGTCCTTGTGGAAAACCACTTCCCGCTGAAGCGTGGATGTAGAGTTATATATATGGAATATTACATTTTTAATACCCTGTATAGCTTCAAAGGTTCTGTCGATAAGCTCCTGACGGCACTGACAGAGCACCTGTACCTTCACATCATCAGGTATTTTATTCTCTGCTACAAGTTTGCGCAGAAAATCAAATTCTATTTGTGAAGCAGCTGGAAATCCGATTTCGATTTCCTTGAAGCCCAGCCTGAGCAGAAGCTCAAACATTTCCATTTTCTCGTCTACATTCATTGGCTCGATAAGTGCCTGATTACCATCACGCAAATCTACCGAGCACCAGATTGGTGCTTTCTCAATTTCCTTATTCGGCCACTGTCTCTCTGGATAATGAAGCACTGGATTTTTTCTATATCTTTTGTAATTTAACATTATTCTCCAAGACCATCCTCTATATACTTTGACAAATAATCAAGAGCCTCAGCCTCGTCCTCCCCATCGCAGACAAGCTTGATATCATCTCCTGATTTTATACATGCACCCAATACTGAAAGCACTGATTTTGCATTTGCAACTGATTCCATTTCTCCCCCATAATTAAATGTAACCTTGCACTTGAATTTCATAGCTTCCCTGCATAAATTTCCAGCAGGACGAAGATGCAAGCCTGTTGGATTATTAATTGTTAATTTCTGTGATACCAATACCTTTTCCTCCTATAGCATTACTTTTGTTATAAGCTCAGCCAGCTTATGGGCTTCCTCATCTATTACCTTCTGATCCTTGCCTTCAATCATGACTCTTACAAGCGGCTCTGTTCCAGATGGTCTGATAAGCACACGTCCCTCTCCGGCGAATTTCTTTTCAAGCTCAGCGATTGCTTCCGCAATATCACTGTACTCCATATAGCTTTCCTTCTTATCATTTGGCACCTTAGCATTTACAAGTGCCTGTGGCAGCACCTCCATAACCTTTGCAAGCTCTGAAAGCGGCTTTCCTGTGTCAACCATTACCTGCAGCAGATGAAGTGCTGATAAAAGTCCATCACCTGTTGTATTATCATCAAGAAAAATCACATGACCAGACTGCTCTCCGCCCAGATTGTAGCCATTTTCCTTCATATTTTCCAGCACATATCTGTCGCCGACCTTAGTCTTCTCAATGTTGATATCCTGCTCTTTACCCATTATTGAAAAACCAAGGTTTGTCATAACTGTTACAACAATTGTATCCTTGGCAAGTCTGCCCTTTGATTTGAGATAATTGCCACAGATAGCCATGATTTCATCACCATCGACCATCTTTCCATTCTCGTCAACGGCAAGCATTCTGTCTGCATCACCATCAAAGGCAATTCCTACATCTGCCTTTTCAGATACAACTCTTGCCTTAAGCTCATCCATATGTGTTGAGCCGCAATCTGCATTAATGTTTGTGCCATCAGGCTCTGTGTGGATTGCAACCAGGTCTGCTCCCAAATCCTTCAGTGCCTTGACTGAAGTATATGAGCTTGCGCCCTCTGCGCAGTCAATCACAATTTTTAAACCGCTTAAGTCTACCGGCACAGTCTCCTTTTCAAATTCCACATACTCATCAACTATATCGAATCTATAATCTATTTTTCCGATTCCTGCACCTGTAGGGAAATCAATATCCTTCATGTTATTCCTGATAAGAGCCTCGATTTCATCCTCCAGCTCATCTGAGAGCTTGTAGCCCTCACCATTAAAGAACTTAATTCCATTAAACTCCATAGGATTGTGGGAAGCTGAAATTACCACTCCTGCATCCACCTTGTGCTTTCTGGTAAGGTATGCAATTGCCGGTGTCGGTGCGACTCCCACATATATTGCATTTGCGCCTACAGAACAGATACCGGCCATAAGCGCATTTGCAAGCATGCCTCCTGAAATTCTAGTATCGCAGCCTACCATAATTGTTGGCTTATGTGACTTTTCCCTGGTGAGTACATAAGCTCCTGCCTGTCCAAGCTGTGTTGCCAGTTCAATTGTAAGTTCTGTTCCTGCAACGCCTCTTACACCGTCTGTTCCAAACATTCTTGCCATTTCAAATCCTCTTTTCGAATTACTTTTATAAACCAAATCTATTGACCCGTTGTGGTCTCTGAGTTGTTATTACTGTTGTTGTCACCAGCTTCTGAGCTGCCTGTTGTACCGCTGCTGCCTGTTGTACTGCTGCCTGCTGTGCCAGATGATATGGCACTGTCAGCCGCCCCTGCTGCTCCTGAATTGGTACCGCTGCTGTCAGCCTTTTTAGTGATTGTAACGGACACATTTACTGTATCATACATATATGTATCCTTATCCAGAGACAAGTCCACAGCTACTGTGTGTGTACCCTCTGTAAGTCCGGATAAGTCTGCTTTTCCTGTTATCTGTGAAGCATCTATGCTCTGCACCGCCTTCATCTCACCAGTCACAATGACTTCCACAGTCTGACTGTCAAGCTTAGCAGTATAATCTGAGCCCAGACCACTCATTGATATATTGTCCGCAGGTATCTCCAGCTTTCTGGTTGACTCTGCACTTATAGCTACTGTAACCTTTACGGATGCCTGCTTAGAATCCACAAGACTTACTCCTTCCGGCAGATACTCTGTTATGTCAACTGTTGTGCTCACATCTTCAAGTGCATTTGTCACATCAATTGCGCTGGCTGGCACCTCAATGCTTGTAACTGAATTAAGCGCCGATGCTGTTCCTTTTATTGTGACAGAGTCAGGATCACTTGTTACGCTCTCAACTGTCGCACCTTCTCCAGGTGTTCCTGAAGTACTAAATACCAAATCAACAGTCTTGGTTCCCAGTATCTCTGCTGATATCGTCACTGTGGTGTTGCTGAGCTTAAGCTTCGTCGTATCTATCTCATTTCCGTCTGAATCGTAGAGTACAGGCACAACATTATCTGTAATATTCATGCTCATGCCATCCACATCAATAGTTGCAATAACAGATGCAATCTGGCTGACTATTGACTCAGGTCCCGATACCTTAAGGACATTTGGATTGCTGATTGTCACGTTGCCAAGAGCATATCCCTCAGCCACAGTTCCAACTGTGCTTGCAGATACCACAAACTGCTTGCTCTGTAAATTTTCAAGATTTACATTCATAAACTTTGTGCTGCCATTAAACTTAACTGAATTTGAGTACTTATTGCTGGTAGATATATCAATTGGCACAACGGCCGATTTGCCATCCTCTCCGATTACCAGCTTTGACATATCAGCTGTTGCTGTAAAATCACTATCCTCCATATTATCCAGCACGCTTCGCTTTGCGGTCACTGAAAATGACACAAAGTTACTGCCGTCCACCACTTCATAACACTTATTAAGATCTGTCACTGCATCAGCATTTTCCACTGTAACATTGGTGGAAAAAGTCTTTGTCTTTGTAGGATCCTCTATATTGTAGACAACCAGCCACAGGGTAAAAGCGAAAATTACTGCCAGTATTTTAAATCCGAGATTATTGGTCAGAGATTTTAGAAGATTTCTTTTCATTCTTCAACCTCCTTCTCAAAAGTTCAATTCCTTTTGCTTCGTATGTCTTATTCTGTACAAACTGTAACTGTTTTCTCAGGAAATCAGCGTCAACATCATGATATATCCTGCCCTTCATTGCAATGGATACCTTACCGGTCTCCTCTGATACCACGATTGTAAGAGAGTCACTAACCTCACTTATTCCAACTGCTGCACGATGTCTGGTACCCAGATCCTTTGACAGGTTAAGGCTGTCAGATAATGGCAGATAGCAGGTCGCCGACACAACCCTGTCACCTCTCACAATTACAGCTCCATCATGCAGAGGAGTATTCTTTTCAAAAATATTTATAAGAAGCTGACTGGTCAGGAGACCATCAACATCTATTCCTGTTCTGACATATTCGTCAAGCTTTATGCTGTCCTCCACCACTATGAGTGCTCCGGTTTTAACCTTGCCCATAGCATAGCTTGCCTTTATAATTTCCTCGATGGTCTTATCGGAAAACTTCACATTCTCTGTCTTTCCTATTGTAAACAGGTTGCCAAAGATTTTTTTGCCTCCGATATTCTCAAGTGCATGCCTAAGCTCTGGCTGAAAGATTACAACAACTGCAAGAAGACCAATGTCGAAGGTGTTTTTTGCCAGCCACAGTATTGTATTCATCTGGAAAAAGGCCGCAATCAGCACAAATATTAATATTATAACGATTCCCTTAAACAGATTCCATGCTCTGGTATCTTTTATCCATACAAGTACATGGTAGAAGAGTACAGAAATAATAAGGATTTCTATAATATCAACTGTCGATATGCTTATATTTGGTATGCTAACATATGATGCCACCTTATCTGCAAAGGCATTCAACATTCCTAAAAAACTCTGCATTCTGCTCTCCTTCCACTCATTTTATGCTGTCTATAATGTCCAACTTATTTCAAAAGATCCTCGTCTATATCGAGTTCTTCTGCAATCACCTTATTAGTGATGTAATCATCCTTGTCTTCTGATGGTGTCCTGTTTATTCTTTTGCCCATAGCCGCCGTGTTTCCAAAGTGCTTAACGGTTTTTTCCTCTGATGTAACCATTTTCTTTGGTACAGCTTTGACATAATAGTAATACTCGTCATCCTCAAACTGTACTCTCTCAGTTCTGGCATAGTCAAGATTCATAAAAATAAACTGGATTACAAAGCCTATCAGCAGGGAAACAATGCTTCCAATTATCATAAAAAGGATTTTTCCCGGTGCTCCCAGCACAAGATATCCAACTAAAAGTCCAACCACCTGAACCACAATTCCTGATATAATTGCAAGAGACCAGGCGTAATCTGTTCTCAAACGTCTGACTATATATACCACAACAGTTGTTACAGCCATAATGGCCAGAACCAGATACATTTCCTTATTTCCCAACAACTGACCAACTGTAACATTAAACTTTGACGAAATTGTGTCTGAATCCACTGTTGTGCCAAGCTCTGCTGCATTCTGCCTTATGCCATCCAAAAAGAAGTACAATACTGTACCACAGCCTACTGCGATTGCTGAGAAAGCCCTGCCTAAAAGTCCTGCTCCAACCGGCATCACATATGGAATGCCAAGCTTAAAGCATACCGGTGTCAAAATTGCTGCCAGTCCGTCCTTTGGTGAAAATCTGAAATATATAAAGTAAATCACCGCCAAAAGCACAAAAGCTGTAGCTGCAACCTCCATTGACAAGGCATACAGGTCTGCCAGCAGTATTATTGCAAAAATCCATATCATAGCATTGATTGGCAAAAGTGCTCCAACCAGTGCAAGCACGATTGTCACAGGTATTGAGCTGATTGCGCTCATAAAGCCAAGGTCGGCTCTTATAAAGAGAAGCGTAACCAGCATCAGTATAAATTTTAAAACTGGTGTGATATAAGTCTCATAATTTGCAAATAATTTTGCATATTTATCCTTTAATTCCAATAATTTAGTCATATTCCCTCCTATCGCCTCAGTTTCTCTTCCCTGTTGTACATCCTGTTTGTATTTTTTAGGTGTTCAACATATCTGTGAAGCTTCTTTCTGCCCTTACCATATCTGGAAGTATAGACAAGCACTGTGACAAATATATACACCGCCATAAATGCAATGTACAGGGCAGCTATGATTGCTGCTGTCCCCACTAAGTCTATGCTGTTTAAGCTGTCCAGCAGACCCTGCACATCCTGAATCACCCACAGAACAAGCAGACCCACAAAGGCAAGGCTTCCTGAGAAAAAGCTTTTCATAACTTCTTTCCAGACATAATCCCACAAATAATACTCATTTACTTCTTTATGAAGCTTCTCATTTGTAGATTCATAGGCAGCTAAATGATACAGCTCCTTCACTCTATCCTCATTAATCATAAGTTCTCCTTGTATTAGACGCAATTATACATTCTTGAAAATTATACCATAATGGGCCTTCTTTGACAATAAAAAGCCATTTCCCCCAGTCTGGGAAACGGCTTATCTTTGGCGCATATTTTATTAATTTTTTCTTAACTTCTAAGAAACCTCATCTTGTCACCATCTCTGTCGCGTTCAAGACTTCTTGTTTCTTCCTTCTTTGGTTTGTCCAGGGCATTGGCAAACGTGCTGGATAATTTAGCCTTACACTTATCACAGTAACGCCCCGTAACAATAGGCTTGCCGCAGGTCTCGCATACGATTCCATCTACTATTCCACTGGATAGTATGAGTCTCTCCTCTTTAACCCACTGCCTAATCTGTTTGGTGCTGACATCATTTTCCCTTGACACATTCTCTACAGATGAATTTGGGTTTTCTTCCAGATATCTCTTAACCTCCTGGAATTTTTCTTCTAACTTTGCCCTGCATGCCGGACACAGCCTCTCTCTGCCCATTACATTGAACAGACGTCCACAAGCTTTACAGTTTCTTACTTCCATTACACTATTCCTCCTAAGCACCCTGGCCTATGCATACACACAGCAGGTATACTTCCTTTATCCCTGTATTTATTAACTCCTGGCTTACTGCCTCAGCGGTACTGCCAGTTGTATATATATCATCAATTAATAGTATACGGTCATATTTTACTATATTATTTATCCCTTGAAAAGCATTTTTCAGATTATTTTTTCTTTCTTCCGGATTCAGGGTCTTTAAAGGCACTGTATCCCGCACTCTTTTTACTATATTTGAAGCCAATGGGATTCCCAGTTCCATTGACAATGCCCGGGCAAAAACCTCTGCCTGATTATATCCTCTGACCCTCTGCTTATGCCTGTACATAGGTACCGGGACAATCACCTGTATGCCCTTCTGCCTTATCCAGTCTCCATAGCTTTCCGCTGCTTCCCTTGCAAAATACTCTGCGTATTCTCTTTTATTGGAATACTTAAAGCGATACATGGTTTCCTTAACCATCCCCTTGTAGAGAAAAAGGCTTTTTCCCTGTTTAAACCCCGGCTCATTATTTTTACGCTGCCCCTTCTGCTTTCTGGCACAGTCCATACAATACTCCTGACTTTCCGAAAGCAAAGGTCTGCCACATCTTGCGCAGCAGGGCTCCTTTACAAAAAAGAGCTTCCTGCGGCAATTTTCATGAATAAGCTCACCACTATCCATTAGTCCATCACAAACAGGACATCTAGGTGGAAATATCCAATCCAATATCCGAAGAAAGCTCTTATATATTTTAAAATACCTGATTTGGTTCATCTATCCTCCCCAAATCTCTCCCCTGTTTCCCGATGCTATCCGAGCCTGCCGCCAGCATTTTCCCAGGATGTCTGGCAGCTTATATATAAATACCTTGTCCTTATTCTTCCTCTTCGTCAGAATCCTTTGCCCAGCCAAAAGCATATTTTACAGCCTTGTTCCAGCCCTTGCGCTTCGCAGCTCTCTCCTCCGGATCCATGTTCGGCTCAAAAACTCTGCCAATCTGCTGGTTCTTGATGACATCCTCCTTGTTCTCCCAGTATCCCACTGCAAGTCCTGCAAGATATGCCGCTCCCATAGCTGTTGACTCTACACAGGCTGGTCTCTTTACTGCTGCATCCAGCATATCTGCCTGAAACTGCATAAGGAAGTTATTGGCACTGGCACCACCATCTACCTTAAGAGTAGTAATTTCTGTTCCAGCGTCTGCTTTCATGGCATCTATTACATCACATACCTGAAGGGCAATAGACTCAAGAGTTGCCCTGATAATGTGATTTTTGTTGGTTCCACGGGTTATGCCCACAATTGTTCCACGGGCATACTGATCCCAGTGTGGTGCTCCAAGTCCTGTAAATGCTGGAACCACGTAGCAGCCGTGTGTGCCCTTAACCTTGGTAGCCATGTACTCTGAATCTGATGCTGAATCAATCAGTCTCATGCCATCACGAAGCCACTGGATTGCCGCACCCGCCACAAATATTGAGCCCTCAAGTGCGTAGTTAACCTTGCCGTCAAGCCCCCATGCAATAGTTGTAACAAGTCCATTATTGGAAAATACCGGCATCTCTCCTGTGTTCATCAGAAGGAAACAGCCTGTACCATATGTATTTTTTGCCTCTCCTGCTTTGAAACAGGTCTGCCCAAACAAGGCCGCCTGCTGGTCTCCTGCCGCTCCTGCAATCGGAATAGAATCTCCAAAAAACGCAGGGTCACTGTAGCCATAGACACAGCTCGATGGCATTGGCTTTGGAAGCATGCTCTTTGGTATGTCAAGCTCCTTTAATATATCCTCATCCCACTCAAGTGTCTTGATGTTAAAAAGCATGGTTCTGCTGGCATTTGAATAATCTGTCACATGTGCCTGTCCCTTGGTAAGCTTCCAGATAAGCCAGGTCTCAACCGTACCAAACAAAAGCTTTCCCTCGTTTGCAAGCTCTCTTGCACCCTTTACATTATCAAGTATCCACTTAATCTTGGTAGCAGAAAAATAAGCATCTATCTTAAGACCTGTCTTCTTGTGGAAACAGTCCTCAAGTCCCTTTTTCTTCAAAGCATCTGCTATGTCTGATGTACGTCTGCACTGCCATACAATAGCATTGTATACAGGCTCGCCTGTCTCTTTGTTCCAGACAATAGCTGTTTCTCTCTGGTTGGTAATTCCGATTGCAGCAATGTCACAAGCCTTGGCATTGACCATGCTCATAGCCTCTACAGCCACTCCCAGCTGTGTAGACCAGATTTCATTTGCATCATGCTCAACCCAGCCTGGATTTGGAAAAAACTGCCTGAACTCCTTCTGGGCCATTGAGACAATATTTCCTTCCTTGTCAAACAATATACAGCGGTTGCTGGTTGTTCCAGCATCTAATGCCATAATGTATTTACCCATATTTATCTCCTCCTGAATATTTCCTGTGAAATCGATCTATAAACCACATAATGTATTTTAGTTTCCAGGCACGCACCAGCCGTCCCTGCCGCCGGCAGATTCGCGGTATACCAAAGCATGCAGCTGACGCCGCCCGGGCAGGTTCTATGTGTGCATGACAACAAAAAAAATGAAGATGCGACTAATACTGAAGCCTTGGCCTCAGTACACAAAATCACTCTCCACTCTCCGATTCCACGTTATTTCTTTATGTGTTCATTATAACAAATGAAGCAAAAAAATAGAACCCATGAATATTTTTTCTACACTTTAAACAAATTCACAGGTTCTATCTTGTGCATATTTTTGTAAACAGCTTTTATCCCAGACGGATTCTGTTAAGAATCTCGATTTTTGCTGATTTTTCCTCAAATTCAGCCTCTGTCATCTCGCCTGTTACAAATCCAATTTCTCCAGCCTCTACATTTTCCACATACTCTACATTTCCAAATGCTGCCTCAACTGCTGCCTTGTCTGATGAAGTTCTGACAAAGAAAGCATTTACACTGTCCTTGTAGTCTACAATTTCAAGCTTTTCCTGACTCCAGTCAATATAGATATTGGTATGCTGATGCTTAACCATATCCACTACGTCAGCTACAACTGCAGAAGCTGTAGGAAGCTTTCCTGCTCCACTTCCGTAGAACATAGCATCTCCAAGTACATTGCCATGTACAAAGATTCCGTTGAATACTCCGTTTACTCCACACAATGGATGTGTGCTCTTAAGCATATATGGAGCAACCAGACATGAATAGCTGTCTCCCACCTTTTTGCTGGATGCAAGAAGCTTGATTGAGCGGTTCATTGCCTTAGCATACTTGATGTCTACAGCTGTAATCTTTGTGATTCCCTCACAGTGGATATCCTCAAAATCAATCTGCTTTCCTGCTACGAGGGATGTAAGGATTGCAATCTTTCTGCATGGGTCATGTCCCTCGATGTCTGCTGTAGGGTCCTTCTCTGCATAGCCCTTTGCCTGTGCATCCTTAAGCACCTCGTCAAAGTCAGCCCCCTCATCAGTCATCTTTGTAAGCATATAGTTTGTAGTTCCGTTTAAAATTCCTGTAATCTCTTCTATTTCATCTGCTGTGAGGCATTTGTTGAGGGGACGGATAATCGGGATTCCACCGCCTACACTTGCCTCAAACTGGAAGTTTACTCCATGCTCTCTTGCAATCCTAATGAGCTCAGCACCCTTGGCAGCCACGAGATTCTTGTTTGATGTTGTAACCTGCTTTCCTGCTTCAAGCATAGCCTTCACAAAAGTATATGCCGGCTCAACGCCTCCCATTGTTTCAACTACAATGCCTATCTCCGGGTCGTTTGCAATTGTCTGATAATCATGTACAATCGCATCCTCCATAGGATCTCCCGGGAACTCGCGGAGGTCTAATATGTACTTAACCTCAACTGGCTCTCCTGCGCGCTTTGCGATTTTTTCCTTGTTGATTCTTAATACTTCTACGACACCAGATCCAATTGTGCCATAGCCCATTACTGCAATTTTCATTCTTCGATTACTCCCTAGCTATAATTTTTACATAATGTATTCCCTGTACTGCCTCTATGGTGCTTACCATCTTTTCCACATCTCCAGTCTCAGGAAATACGTCTACTGACAAAGTCAGAGTAGCAATTCCGTTTACAGGAATTGACTGGTGTATTGTCAAAATATTTGCGTGACAATCCGCAATAGACTTTGATACCACTGATAGAAGTCCCGGCTCGTCATCCACCTGAATTACCAATGTAACGGTTTTTCCTTTTTCATTCTCATGAAATGGGAAAATATCATCCTTGTACTTATAGAATGAGCTTCTGCTTATGCCAACCTGCTCAGTTGCTTCCTGAACAGATTCAACCTTTCCAGAATCCAGCAGACGCTTGGCTTCAACTACCTTAAGCAAAACCTCCGGCACTGCTTTCTTTTTAAGCACAAAGTAATTCGAACTCTCTGCCATGTACTACCTCCAAGATGTCTCTTGTTTTGTGTTTGTCTCACAACGACATCTGTCTTTACCGCAAAGATTCTATCATATTAAAACGCCCAATTCAACCCCGACTAAAGTACTAATTTATAAAATTATGGTCTAGGTTTTCCACATTCACTGCAGAACTTGCCCTTATTTACAGTTCCACAGCTGCAGGTCCACTCTGCCTGTGGTGCTGGTTTTCCACACTCACTGCAGAACTTGCCTGTATTCGCATGTCCGCATTCACAGATCCATGAGCTTTCTGCCGGAGCCGGATTTACAGGCTGGCTCATATTCTGCTGGTTCATACCCTGCTGCTGTCCGTACATCCCCTGCTGATTCATGCCCTGCTGCTGTCCATACATTCCCTGCTGGTTCATGCCCTGCTGCTGTCCATACATTCCCTGCTGGTTCATACCCTGTGGCTGTCCGTACATTCCCTGCTGGTTCATACCCTGTGGCTGTCCGTACATTCCCTGCTGGTTCATACCCTGCTGTTGTCCGTACATTCCCTGCTGGTTCTGCACAGTCTGGTTCATCTGGTTGAGGCCGCTCATCATGCCGCCCATGGCATTTACACCCATGCCTACACCAAGGAAGCCCTGCATAGCTCCGGCTTCGTTAGCACCTGCACTCTTTACAGCCTCAGACATGTTCTTAACCATATATCCCTGGGCAACAGAAGGGTCTGAAAGCATTGCACCTTCGTTTCTTGTATTTATAAGCTCCTGTGATTTCTCGTCATAAGAGATGCTGGCAATACCTACTGCCTGAATCTCCATGCCTCGCATCTTATTCCAGTCCTCATCAAGAATCTGTGCCATGTATTTTCCAAGCTCAAGAGCCTTGCTGGTTACAAAGGATATTCTGGTTCCTTCTGCTGACATCCGGTTAATCGACGACTGAAGTGCCTGCATAAACTCTGAGATATACTGGTCATTAATCTCATCTATTTCAACGTGATCCTTATTTCTTGGAATTACCTCTGCATAAAACTGTAATGGATTTACAATCTTTACAGAATAGCTTCCATGGGCTCTTAAGAAAAGCTCTGCATTATAAAAGGCGTCAAAATAATTGATTGGCATACGGGTGCCAAATTTTATGCCCTTGATTTCCTGCATGTTTACATAAAATACCTGCTGCTTCTGTGGTGTTCCGCCACCAAATCTGATACGGTTAAATGTCTCCTTAACTGAAGCTCCCAGCTCTCCGTTTAACATGGATGGCATAGAGGAATTATCCACCTTATAGTAACCCGGCTCTGCAGTGTAATCTACCACTTTTCCACCATCTACAAGCATCATAAACTGGTTGTCATACACGTGGATAATAGAACCGTTTGATACGGTGTCCTTTGTACCATTTACGTTCTGGCCTCTGTTGTAAAGCGCACCCTTTGTAAATACTGTATGCTCGCCCATATTGTCCGGCTCTATGGTTTCAAGCCAGGCATCACCAAAGCCACCTTTAATTGCATCTCCTGTTGCTCTTAATATTCCCATTTTTCTCCTCCTGATTTTCTTAGTGTTTATAAATTTATTTTGATATATTCACCTTATTTGTAAGCACAGTTTACTTACCGGGCATCGCTCTCTCTAAGGGATATCCATTTGAGGTACCCATTTATAAACGGATCTATATTTCCATCCAGCACCGAATCAACATTGCCAACTTCGACATTTGTTCTGTGATCCTTTACCATTGTGTATGGCTGCATAACATACGACCGGATCTGGCTGCCCCAGCCATTATCTGTTACCTCTCCACGGATGCCTGCTGCCTTTGCAGCCTTTTCCTCCTCGGCTAACATATACAGCTTGGACTTTAACATCTGCATAGCCTTATCCTTATTCATATGCTGCGACCTCTCATTCTGGCAGGTTACAACTATTCCTGTTGGAAAATGTGTTATTCTGATTGCAGATGATGTCTTATTGATATGCTGTCCTCCGGCTCCACTTGAGCGGTAGGTGTCAATTCTTATGTCATCATCTTTTATCTCTATATCTATGTCATCATTTATCTCCGGCATTACGTCACAGGACACAAATGATGTCTGACGTTTTCCTGCCGCATTGAACGGAGATATTCTCACAAGCCTGTGCACGCCGCGCTCTGATTTCAGATATCCGTATGCATTGTCCCCATTCACCTGAAAAGTGATGGATTTGATTCCCGCCTCATCTCCGTCTAATGAGTCCAAAACTTCTACTGCATAGCCTTTTTTGTCTGCCCATCTTGAGTACATTCTAAAAAGCATTGACGCCCAGTCACAGGACTCTGTTCCTCCGGCTCCTGCATTAAGTCTGAGTATTGCATTATTACCATCATACTCTCCCGACAACAGGGTTTTCATCCTGATTGCTTCAAAGGTTGTCTCAAACTCGTCCAGCATTTCCTGTATCTCCGGCACAAGATCCGGGTCATTTTCTTCATAGCCCATCTCTATCATTGTGGCTATGTCTTCATACTGCTGTTCAAGCCCTGCACAGGTTGCCACATCATCCTTCATGCTCTTTAGGGTCTTCATTTTCTCCTGAGATACTACTGGATCATCCCAGAAGTCCGGGGCTTCCATTTCACGCTCTAGTTCCTGGATTTTCTTCTCTTTACCTGCCAGGTCAAAGTGAATCCCTCACTTCCTGCAGTGGGGACTTGTATGCTGCAAGTACGCCCTTAAAATTATCTAATTCTACCACAGTTTCACCTCTTTCCTTTTTCTGCTTTCGCTTGTTTTCCTTTCTATTGTACCATAAGTTGTGTAAATGGCACCTATTATTTTTTGTTACACATAAAGCGATATATGCTTTACTCTACGGATTTTGTGGCGAATCATCTATGTTTGTTGAAAGCCTTATTTACACCACATACAAGCCACACAACAAGCATCGCAACGGCAGCTCCGCCGGTGTCAATCAGCACATCCGTGAATAAGCCCGCCCTGCCGGGCACAAACAGTTGATGAAACTCGTCTGTGCAGGCATACAGGAATGCAATTTCCACTGATTTTATCCGGGACCCCAATGCCCCAAACCACAGGAGCGCCAGTACAGCATATTCTGTGGCGTGGGCCAGCTTTCTGACCGGATGGTCTATTTCCAGGGCATATTCTTCGACTGTTTCCTCATCCCAGCCCTTATCCATCACCTCGTTTACTGTTGTTACGACATATCGTCCGGCTCCGTTGCTGAGCTTTGTGGATTCCTCACTTTTTTGTGCAGAAAAGACAAATATCACAAGCATCCAGATTATTGCCAGACTCAAAAATATCTCTTTCCTTTTATTCAGTAAGCTTTTCATTCATTACCTCAATCGCTTTCTGAAGCTGGTTATCATACTGCATATCATATACAGTTCCTTCCGGGTCTCCATACTCATAATCTATTTCTATATCCGGGGTGATTCCTACGCCATGGATATAGCTGCCATTTGGTGTAAAGTATTTGGCGGTTGTTACCTTAAGTGCATCCCCATCTGACAACGGGAATATTGTCTGGACTATGCCCTTTCCAAATGTTGTTGTTCCAACAAGCGTTGCATAGTTATAGTCCTGCATTGCTCCCGAAAAGATTTCTGCTGCACTTGCACTATTTTCATCACAGAGCACAACTATCGGATAATCTACGCAGGATGCGTCTGAGGTATAGTCCTCCCTGTTTCCATACTTATCCTCTGTGTATACAACTGTGCCCTCCGGCAGAAGTCTGTCTAATATATCAACTACTGATGTGAGCAGTCCTCCCGGATTAGACCTCACATCTACTATAAGTCCCTTCATGCCCTGACTTTCAAGGTCTGTCAGTATGTCATTAAACTGGTCAGCCGTCTTGCTCTGGAATTCTGCGATTTGTATATAGCCTATACCGCCATCAAGCATCTGTCCCTCTACGCTTGGAAGCTCCACATTTCTCCGTTCCACATCCACCGTAAATGTCTCCCCTGTTGACTCTCGATAGACCTCAAGACTTACCGTTGTGCCTTCCTCGCCTCTTATTATCTGCACCAGATCAGACACCTCCATGCTGGCCGCATCGTTTCCGTCTGCGGACATAATCACATCACCCTGCATGAGCCCTGCTTCCTCTGCTGGTGTTCCTGAATATACCTTGGATACGGTAACAACCATTGTATCCTTGTTCTGTGCCAGTCCCGCACCTATCCCGTAATATGTACCGGTTGTGCTTATCTGCAAGTCCTGATACTCTTCTGCTGTGTAATAGACTGTGTACTTGTCACCCAGTGCATCTACCAGTCCCGCATACATGCCATCCTTTAAATCTGACACATTATATTCATCATAATAATACAAATCTATGTACTTTGTTAATTCGTTAAGCTTTGATACTGTATCTGTGTCAAGAAACTCAGTCTGGTCACCTGCCCCCGCTGATGCGGTCTGTGAATTGCCTAGCTTATTTGACATTCCTATAACCATATACTGTCCTGATATCTTACAGTAGGCAAGTACAGAGCCTGCCAGTATTGAAACCGACAGCACTGCACCTATTATAAGTCCGCCGAAAAATCCTGGCTTTTTCCGCCTCTTTTTGCCTGAACCGTTTTCCTCAATCATCACATTATCCTGAACTGATTCAATTGGTTCATTGACAATCATCTCATCCTTATTTATTTTTTCATTATCAAATTCGTTATAGTCCATATCAACACTCCATTCCTGTATGCTTCAAGTCTGCCCCACACAATTCACTTCTGGTTTTCAAGCTGTCCAATTATGTTCTGGCACTTAGATAAATCCAGCTGTCAGCATTTTCTCCCCATGCCAGAAGGACAACGTATGCTCCAGACAGCTTGCTTTTGCTGTATGGGCAATTTCATCGTAATTTCCTATACAGTAAAAAAATTGCCACACTTACCATGTCAGTGTGGCAATTTCTATTATTATACTAATCTTTTGTGAAAATTATATGTTATACTCTCAAATGTTTTCTGATTGTCAAACGGCTTCCTAAGAATCCGATTCCAACTCCCAGCAAAAGAGCTATTGGCACCAGCGTATGGAACATTGTCTTTGCTTCCACAAATGTAAGCATAGAACCGATAAAATTGAATTTATCAGCAATGTATACACATATCTTTTCATATAGAAAATACAAAAGAACTAACGGAATAGCCGCTCCTATAAGTCCAATCACTATACCCTCTACAATGAATGGTGCCCTGACGAAATAATCTGTCGCGCCTATGAGCTTCATAATACCAATTTCTTCTCTTCTGACAGATATACCAACTGTAATGGTATTGCTTATCAAAAAGATTGCAACTCCAAGAAGTATCAGGATGATTCCTCCTGTTATATAGCTAATCAGCTTATTCAGGTCAGAAAGAGTATTGGCCACATCCTGAGACTGGTTTACTCTTCTCACACCGTCTATTCCGGTTATATAATTTACAAGACTGCTCTGCATTGACACATCATTCAGATATACTTCAAGGTTTGCTGAATTTTCCAGCGGATTATCTGTTCCAAAGGATTCTGCAGCTCCTTCATAACCCTCAAAGTATTTCTGCTGGTAGGAATCCCATGCCTGCTGTGCCGAAATATAATCAATCTTGCTGACCTCGCCTCTGGTGGCAATCTGGTCTTTGATTGCTAAAATCTGTTCTTCTGTTGTGCCATCATTGAAAAAGACAGTCACTGCCACGCCCTGCTCTGCTTCGTGTACCATGCTTGAAAAGTTGGTAAAAAGTATATAGAACAGTCCAAACATAAATATACAGGCAGCCATAGTTGCTATTGAAGCAAGTGAAAACATCTTGTTTCTTAAAATGTTTTTAAAGCCCTGTTTAATCGAATAAAATATCGAACTAATCCTCATTGTCATCACCTCTTTCGCTGTCGCTTACGATAACGCCTTTCTTCACTGTGATGACTCGTTTCTTCATAACCTTTACGATTTCAAGATTATGGGTAACGACAATAACTGTTGTCCCCTTCTCGTTGATTTCTTCGAGAAGCTTCATGATTTCCCATGCATTATTGTTATCCAGATTACCGGTTGGCTCATCTGCAAGTAATATTGCTGGTTCGTTTATGAGTGCCCTGGCAATAGCCACTCTCTGCTGTTCTCCTCCGGAAAGCTCCTTTGGATAAGACTTGTATTTTGCTGCAAGCCCCACCAGGGACAGCATCTTTGGCACTTTCTTTTTTATCTGGATGTTAGACTCCCCAATTACCTTCTGGGCAAATGCAATGTTGTCATATACATTTCTGTCCTTCAATAATCTAAAGTCCTGAAACACAACTCCTACTTTACGCCGATATCTAGGCACCTGCTTTTTCTTAATTTTTTTTAATTCTTTCCCATTGACAGTGATTGTACCTTCTGTCGGCTCAAGCTCCTTTAAGAGAAGCTTAATGAGTGTGGATTTTCCTGAGCCGCTGTCTCCAACAATAAATACAAACTCACCATCCTCTATCTCCAGGTTCACATCATTCAGCGCTGGTATGCCTGCAGAATAAGACTTGCTGACATGTTCTAGTTTTATCATTATTTACTCCTTAATAGTCCATCGTCTCCATATACTTCATATATTTTACTACCATAAGTGCAATCTTGAAGGTAATGGCATCTTCAAATACTCTCAGGTCAAGGCCTGTACTCTTCTGGAGCTTGTCCAGACGATATACCAGAGTATTACGATGTATGTATAGCTGTCTCGATGTCTCAGATACATTAAGGCTGTTCTCGAAAAACTTATTGATCGTGGTAAGTATCTCCTCGTCAAATTCATCAGGAGACTTGCCGTCAAATATTTCTTTTATAAACATCTTACAAAGCGGAATAGGAAGCTGATAAATCAGACGTCCGATTCCAAGCTGTGAATATGCAATGATATTCTGCTCTTCAAAGAATATCCTTCCTACATCAAGAGCCATACGGGCTTCCTTGTATGAACGTGATACTTCCTTAAGCTCGTTAATCACTGTACCATAGGAAATGTGCACGCCATTGCCATCACCTCTGAAAAGATTTAATATAACCTCTGCTGTCTTTCTCAGATCCTCGTACTGCTCATTTTCAGCCAGTTCCTTGACAACAATGATATTTTTTTCATCAACAGCAGTCACAAAATCCTTGGATTTTCCGCCGAATAATCCGCGGATTTTCTCCAATTCGTTGCCATCCTTATCGCGATTTGTCTCAATAAGGAATACCACACGTCTGACCTCAATATCAATATGAAGCTTCTTGGCGCGGTTATAGATATCTACCAGCAGGAGGTTGTCTAACAGGAGATTCTTGATGAAATTATCCTTGTCGAAACGCTCCTTGTAAGCCACCAGGAGGTTTTGTATCTGGAAGCTTGCAATCTTGCCTATCATGTATACATCCTCACTGTCACCATAGGCAAGCAGGATATACTCTAACTGATGTTCATCAAAAACCTTGAAAAACTGGCAGCCATTTACCACCTGGCTGTCTGCCGGCGAATTCACAAAGGACTGGGCAGACTCACTGAAGCTGTCCGCATCTGGAAATGTCGCAGCAAGAATTTTGCCTTCTACGTCTAAAACGCAAAGGTCTGTCCTTGTTATATTCTTTAATCCATCAATTGTGTTTTGAAGTATCTGGTTGGAAATCATAGTATGTTCTCCTTATCCCCCGAATATTTACGTTAGTTTCTATTGGTTTTGCATAAATACCTTTATTCATTTTAATACATTCGCACAAAAAAATAAAGAGGAAATGTTTTCTTCTTACACATTTCCTCTAATTATATCTGGTACAAATTAGCTATTTTTAACTATATCTCACAGTTTATTATGCGTATTATGCTTTATTATATTCCTGAAAACCTTCGCCAAGCACCTCTCTGACATCCTCTACGATTACGAAAGCATCCCTGTCCTCAGCTTCAACAATCTCTTTAAGGTGGGGAATTTCCCTCTTGGAAACAACACAATATAGGACGCTCTTGTCTTCCCGTGTATACATTCCCTTGGCATTAAAGGCTGTCACACCTCTGTCCAGCTCCTTCATGAGTTTGTCTGCGATTTCTTCGTACCTGTCACTTATTATATATGCCGCCTTAGACCACTTTGAGCCTTCCAGTATCACATCACTTACCTTTGTTGTGACAAAAACAGCAATAATTGCATACATTGTAGGGCGTATTCCAAACTGGAACATACCAACCACTACAATGGCTCCATCCAGAAACTGCATAATCTGTGCTGCATTTAAGTGCTTAATCTTAAGCTGCAACAGCACTGCAACCATTTCTGTACCGCCTGTTGTTGCATTTCCTCTCAGGATAATTCCCAGACCACAGCCTGAAAATACTGCACCAAATATGGCCGCCAGAAGGTAGTCCCCCTGGGAAAAATCATTTGCCGGAAGTATATATAACCATACTGACAGCATGACAGTTCCAAAAATTGTTCTGCCAACGAATTTTTTGCCTTTAAAAATATATGCCAGAATAAATACCGGAATATTAAGAACCAGATTGGATACCCAAAGTGGTATACCACCCTCTACAATCCCTGTTGTAACCGCCTTTATTATAATTGTCAGACCCGTGAAGCCTCCTGTTACAAGACCAATTGGGTCATAGAAATTCTGGATGCCTACTCCCAGCAGTCCTGTTCCAATCACAATTATAATGTACGAAATAAGTGTTGAATGCTTCTTTGTTATCTCAGCCATTACTATTTTTCTTCCTGTTCCTTATATTCATTTATATTTTTGGCAAGCCGGTTGATTTTTATTATCTTGCGCAGTCTGCTCCATAGATTCTGATTCTTTTTACCAAACTCGGCATTGCCCATGCCATACCAGAGATTCGCACTCAGCTTGTCCTTATTTTCACACAAAAAATGCTCCTGGGCAGGAGATGACATTGTGGATATTATAACATCCGGCGTCTCTGCATTAATCTCATTAACTACAGCTTCGCCTCCGATTGCCTCGTCGGCTGCAATCTCCCCCACAATTTTTATCTTGGGGAATTCATTTGCCACCTTATCCTTAAACCATTCTATGTTTTGAACATTATCAGCCAGTAAAAATACAGTTTTATGATTACGCTCTATTCTTTTCATCAACTCATAAAAGAAAACATGCTCTTCTATCTCATGTTTCCGCTGCATGGTCTCCACACCAGCGGCTCTCAGAATCCCCACATCTGATATAATAGTGTATGTCAGCGAATCCAAAAGCTCTTTTACCTGCTCATCCTCCGCTGCAAGAGATAAAGTATCCATGTCCACTTCCTGAATGCATTCGAAGATATTGTCCCCCAACATTCTCTCCACATTCATAATCATTTCGCGGACAGTGTAATTATCAAGCTGTATTCCTACTACATTTATTTTTTTAATCATACCCTTGAGTATACCAAAGCTTTTTTACTTTGGCAAGAAAGAAGATTGTGCCAATTACATGTAATTGTTTGACAATTTCAATTCATTTAATTCTTTTTTTTACTTCTTAAAAGTCAATATTTTTTATCAATTTTGTTACAAAATTAATAAATTTATTAGAAATTAATAAAACACACATTCGATTAAATCATGTTTTACACTGTGGATAACGTGCATAACTTAGTGTATAACTCAAAATCAAGGCTTTTCCACTGGATATTTTGTGGATAACTTTGGATATATCCCCAGGGTGGATTTTTGCATTATGCTGCTCGTCCAAATTTTTGTGCATTTTGTATAGAAGACATTAAAGTTCAATTATGTGTAAATGTTCTTGACTTTATTTTATGTGAAATTAGGCTGTGATTTTCTATTTGGATAAAGCTTTTATGTTCTTGATGAGGTAATACGGGGGATGCTATATAAACATAGCCTTTTCTCGCAACCAGATAATATAGTTATACTAAATCTTTGCATAAAGCGGTGTTTTGAACAAACAAACCTCTTCATAATATATATGCACAAAATAACTTGAGCACACAAATTTCATGCCACAAATAACTGCCTATTCTGACATAATCCCCTTCACATCCCAAGTGCAAAAAAGGACTGCCACAAAAGTGACAGTCCCATTAAATTCACATTATATTCAGTTTAGAAAATTCTACGAACACAAATGATTGATTTGTAGTTTGCAGGTGATGTGTACTTAATTCCTGTTGAAGGAGTACTTGCATGAATGATTGTATCGTTTCCACAGTAGATAGCAACATGTCCACTGTAACATACGATATCACCCGGCTGCATCTGATCTACGCTTACACCATATCCAACGCTTCTCATTGCTGATGAGCTGTGTGGAAGTGATACTCCAAATGCTGCATATACTGACATTACAAATCCTGAACAGTCAGTACCATTTGTAAGGCTTGAACCACCATATACATATGGATTGCCGACAAACTGTGCTGCATATGAAACAACTGATGATGCTCCTGTACCGCTTGGTGCGCTGTATGAAGATGTTGATGAGCTTGAGCTGCTTGATGACTTACTTGAAGCCTTAGCTGCTGCGGCTTTTGCAGCTGCTTCTGCTGCTGCCTTACGCTCAGCTTCCTCTGCTGCAAGTCTTGCTTCCTCTTCTGCCTTTGACTCAGCATATGTGTACTCTGTAGATAAATCTACATAATCAGATGACACGTATCCTGTACCAGCCTCGCATGTAACAGCTACCCATCCTTCAGTTGATTCATCTACTACTGTCAAATCATCCTGAATAGGAACCTGCTCGATAATGCCTGCATCCTCACTTGCAGTCTCTCTTACATTAAGTGTGGTTGTATTAACTGTAGCCACCCGGCGGCTTACGCTTCTAGCCAGCTCCTCGTCTCCTACTACCACATAATCGCTTTTTACATATCCTTCTACTGAACCAGATGATATCTTGTACCATCCGTTCTCCTCGCCGAGAACAGTTGCTGCTGAATTATCATAAAGCTTTCCGAGGACTTCACCATCCTCGCTTGCCACTGAACGGACATTTACATATCCTTCAACCTGGGCAATGGCTACATCCGCATATTCTGATGTAACTGTCTCTGCATCATTTTCTTCTACTTCTGCTGATGTTGCAACGACTGCATCACCATTCAGCATAACCTCAGATAAAGCTGATGTAACTCCAGCTGCTGGAATAGTTGATGATGCTACAACGTTCGCTGTATAGCTTGCTACTCCCGCTGCAGGTGTGGCTGCAAATGCTTCAAAAGAAACAGAACCAAGTGCCATGACACCTGTGAGCGCACACGCTGTAAGTTTCACATATCTTACTTTCATTTTAACCTCCAATAACTATATCTGCAAAAATTATTACGAATTTGTTACAAATATTACTTTGTCATAATAGCACAGGGAAATATATGTGTCAACCCCTGTACTTAATTACTTAACAATTTTTTCTGGCTTTTTCCTTGATTTTCCATCAAATTGATGTTACATTAACTATAGCAGAGTACTAATGTACCATTTAATATTATGAACGAAGGTGATTATATGGAATTCGGATCCGTTGATGGAATTGCTTTAGCAGCGATGAACATTAAGCAGGTTGATACACTTAATCAGGTAGGAACTGCAGTTTTGTCAAATGCCATAGACCAGTCTGAGGTCATGGGACAGAGCATGATAAAGATGATGGAGTTATCCGTCAATCCCGGAATTGGTGGCAGCTTTGATGTGTCAATTTAATACTTTTGTAACAATGTTTAACAAAGGCTGACCTTTTTTATGGTCAGCCTTTTACTTTATTTAATGGCAATTGCCTCAATCTCAAGCATAACATCCTTTGGAAGTCTTGCAACCTCTACACAGCTTCTTGCTGGAAATGCATCTGTGAAAAATGTGGCATACACTTCATTAATCGCTGCAAAATCATTCATTTCCTTGATAAACACTACTGTCTTAACAACCTTATCCATGCTGCTTCCTGCTGCTTCAAGTAAGTTAGAAAGGTTTGTAAGAGCCTGCTTTGCCTGCTCTACTGAGCCTTCCGGGATTTCACCTGTTGCTGGAACAACTGGGATTACTCCTGATGTATAAACCATTCCATTGACTTCGATTGCCTGTGAATATGGTCCGATTGCTGCTGGTGCCTTGTCTGTACTGATTACGTTTTTCATTCCTGATTCCTCCATATCTTCCTATATACAGAAAACCTGCCGCTGGCAGCTTCTCTTGCATACTTTGGTATATATAAAACCTGCCACCGGCAGCTTTTATTGCATGCTTTGGCATACATAAGACCTGTCTCGGGCAACTTTTATTACATGCTTTGATATTCAAATCGCAGATTATACTCTGCGAATTTTTCCATCGGTCAAATCTATCTTTCTTTCCTTATACAGATGTCCGACTGCCCTCTTAAAGGCATTCTTGCTAAGTCCGGTCTCTCTCTTTATTACCTCCGGGCTTGCCTTCTCCGAAAATGGAAGGACTCCTGCATACGAATCCAGAAGCTCCATTATTTTTTCAGAATCCGAATCCATCTGGATATAAGCCTTTTCCCTCAGAGTCAGATCCAGCTTGCCATCCTCTTTGACTGCTGTGACCTTTGCATCGATTACATCTCCCACCCTGAGGAATGATGTGTCCTCATGACGGGGGATTCTGGCAGAATATTTGTCATCCACTGCCACAAAACATCCAAAGTTATCCGAAAACTCATAGACCCTTCCCGATACCATGTCATCCTTTTTGTAAGGAGATTCCTTGGACAGCAGGTCATACAGTCCTCTCATGCTGGCACAGAGCCTGCTGCTCTTATCTATATATAAGGTAACAAGGACTTCGTCCCCCGCTTTAACCTTCATAGTCATCTCTTTATATGGAAGGAAGAGGTCTTTTTCCAGTCCCCAGTCAAGAAAGGCTCCTATCTTTCCACATTCCTTGACTTCAAGAGGTCTTATTTCTCCCATGGAAAGTTTTGGCTCGTTTGTGGTTGCTATAAGCCTGTCTCTTGAATCCTTATACAAAAACACTCTTATTTTATCGCCGAGCTTTATTCCTTCCGGAACCTGCTTAGCCGGAAGAAGCACTCTCTCCTCTGCTCTCTGCGACTCTGCCAAATAAATTCCGAAATCTACCTTCTTGATATATTCGAGTTCCTGATATTCTCCTAATCTCATAATTTTTCCTTTCGTCTTTCCGTCCTGATTTGTCGTGCTGCGGCTTACTGCCTACGCTCATTATATAACATCCACTGCACCAAATACAATGTCAATAAGCCTTAGTTTCCTATAAACTGCACTACCGCATAGGGCTTGTCCTCTGTATCTGCCAGCACAGCCACAATGCCCTCATCTGTTTTCTTCACTGAGCTTCTGATTGTATCTCCAAGCTTTGCTTCCTTTTTATACTCTACCCTTAATTCCTTTATCTTAAACTCTGCCGGTAAAAGCTCCTGTGCAATCGCCACATACTTTTCATTGTTCATATGCTGGTTGCTGTCTATAAAAAACTTAGGCACTACCATCTCTGCCCCTGCTTCCATATCTGCCGGCACTTTAATTTTCCTTGAGCTGCACACCATCTCAAGCTGAGGTGATGTGCCATATTCATTGATAATATCCTCTGGCACCTTTATGGGTCTGCCGGTTAATGTATCAACCAGCACCCAGACAGAGTTGGCATAGGCAAGTCTCTCACCATTTTTCCTGTCCATAGTAAAGTTTCTGTAACCATAAAAAGCTTTCATATCATATGCCCAGGTCGATACAGTCACTTCATCAAAGAGCCGCGGCATATTATCACAGCATATCTGCCAGGATGACAGAACCCATGCCATATGGTTCTCAGACAGGTATCTCACACCTCTATCTAATGATTCAGAATGTGCCACACTGCAGTCCTGAAAATAATTCATCATGGCTGTCAAAGTCAGATTGCATTCCTTATCAACTTCACTGTATCTTATTCTGCTGTCAAACTGGTACATATTGCCTCCGTTCTTGATTTATTCATCACCTATATATTTTTTCACCTCAAGGTCATGTCCTAAGATAGTTTCCCTGCTTATAACCTCAAAATCATCCGGTTTAAAGTCTTTCCTTATTGTAATAGTGTTCAGGCAGTCATATCCATTTCTGCAATAAAGCTTCATGGCTTCCATATTTCTTGCTGCCACCTCAAGATAGATTGAATCTGAGTATTCCTTTACAATATCCTCTGTCAGCTTAAGCACCTGCGTTCCGTAGCCATGTCCCTGATATTCAGGCAGGATAAACAGGTCTTCCAGCCAGTCTATATTGCAGCCTCTGGCTCCCAGATGTACAAAGCCTATTGGTTTATCTTCTATCATAATATAATACACGACATGGTCTTTGCCTGTCCAGACCCGCAGATCTTCCATTGCTTCTTCGTCTGTAGGGGTATAGTCGTTGTGGGCTATCCAGAAGCGTTTAATTAGGCTGCATAGGATGTCTTGTTCGTTGTTGTATTTTTGTAGGGTGAGCATTTTTTGCCTTTCTTTGTTCTAGTTTGCTTGTTTCTTTTTGCTTCTTTTTTATCGCATAACCCTAACGTCAAGCTCGAATCCGCAGCTTCGCTGCTTCCCCGCCCCACGCAACTACGATTCTCGCTTTTCGTTGCCATGCATCCAGAGAAGCTGCCAGTGGCAGGTTCGATGGTTAGGTCGTCCGATTTCACCATGATTTCTTGCAAGCGAGCTTGCAGAACTCATAGTTCATCGTACTTCTTTTATATCGTATAAAGCCCATAACGAGAAGCTCGAATCCGCAGCTTCGCTGCTTCTCCGTTGCTTCGCAACTATGATTCTCGCTTTTCGTTATGGCGTCCGATTTCGGAACACAGCCTTGCAAGCCAGCTTGCAGTCTGTGTTCCTCATCGTACTTCTTTTATACGATAAAAAAAGGAACTTCGAAAGAAGTTCCCTCAAAAGCTGGCCCACAAGGATTCGAACCTTGAAATGACGGAGTCAGAGTCCGTTGCCTTACCATTTGGCGATGGGCCAATGTCGTATCAACAAATGACATTATACATTTATGGCATAGCAGTGTCAAGAAGTTTTTGCAAAAATTTCCTTTAAAAAATGACAATCTGACCATCACATTCTGCAAACACGATATCCTCTCCCCATTCTGTCCCAGCGGAGCCGTTGGTGGCTTCCGTAATTTTTTTGATAACACTTTCCTTATTATCTGACGGTATGACAGCATGTATAGTCACAAGCTCTGTGTACTCTGTTTCTTCTATAATAATATTCTCACTGGCAAAAAGATATTGCAGCCTGCCAAGCCCGGTGTAGTCGGTTATCACTGCCAGCCGTTTTCCTTTTTGCTTCACAATGATTTTACTGGCAGCCAGTCCTGCCTTGACCGCCTCCTGATAAGCTCTCACCAATCCGCCGGTTCCCAGCAGCACACCACCAAAATATCTGGTGACAACCACTGCCACATTTGTTATACCCTCCTTTAAAAGCACATCCAGCATCGGACGTCCTGCGGTCTGAGCCGGCTCTCCGTCATCTGAGCACCTGTTAAATTCCTGACGCTCTCCGATTACAAAAGCCGAGCAGTTATGTCTGGCATCCCAGTATTTCTTTTTCATCTCATTTATAAAGGCTGCGGCTTCCTCCTCGCTCTCAACCGGACGAACCGTGGCGATAAAACGTGACTTCTTTTCGACAATTTCATCCTGCCCGCCTTCATATACTACCTTATATCCATTAATATTAGTCTCTGACACTTGTTACTCCTACTATATCTTGTACTTTTTCATATGATTTGTGGTCTCTCATACAGCTTGTGCATAATACTGTACAATCCTACATAATCCTATCACAGATTTGATATTAATTCCATCTTTTGTTATAATAGCTTAGAGTGCATTTTCTGCACTCACGCACAAATAAGGTATATATCTTTATAAGGAGGCCTATATATGAATTACGGCAAAAATGCTACAAAACGCCGAGTTCAGAAGCTTGACAAAAAGAGTACAAAGGTCAGACATAAGTTTGGCGTTATCTTTTGGAAATGCATTCTGGTTCTTGTAATTATAGTCGGTGTTGTAGGCATTAGTTCAGGAGTTGGTGTTATGAAGGGTATCATCGACTCTGCTCCGGATATCTCAGAAATCGATGTCACTCCAACAGGATATTCTTCAACAGTCCTGGCAAGTGATGGTACAGAGATATCTACACTGGTTGCATCAGGTGCCAACCGTAAGTATGTTACTATTGATGAAATCCCGCAGTCTCTGCAGGATGCCTTTGTCGCAATTGAGGACGAGCGTTTTTACGAGCACAACGGAATCGATATGCAGAGTATACTCCGTGCCGCTGCTACGGGTATTGCTCACGGATTCCATTTCAGTCAGGGTGGAAGTACCATAACCCAGCAGCTCATCAAGAACAACGTGCTCACAACCTGGACAAGCGAGTCATCCTTTATTGAGAGTCTACAGCGTAAGATTCAGGAACAGTATCTGGCTGTGGAGCTTGAGAAAAAGGTAAATGACAAAAAGTGGATTCTTGAAAACTACATGAATTCCATCAATCTGGGAGCCAACACACTTGGTGTACAGGCTGCTTCCGAGAAATACTTCGGCAAGGACGTATCAGAGCTTACATTATCAGAGAGTGCTGTAATCGCCGGAATCACACAGAATCCTGCTAAGTACAACCCAATCACTCATCCGGACCAAAATGCCGAGAGACGTGAGCGAGTTCTGAACAACATGTTGGAGCAGGGCTATATCAGCCAGAGTGAATATGATGAAGCCATGGATGATGATGTGTATGACCGTATATCCGAGCACAATGCAGTGGACGATACCAGCATCAACTCCTACTTTGTGGATGCGCTTATTGATGATGTATTTTCAGACCTGATTGACAAGGGCTATTCAGAAACAGAAGCCTACAAGATGATATATCAGGGTGGTCTTACGATTCAGTCAACACAGGACCTGGAATTGCAAAAAATCTGTGATGAAGAAGCTAACAATCTGGACAACTATCCAACCACTCCAAAGTATTCATTCACTCTGTATTTTCAGGTAAAGTCGTCTGATGGCACACTAACAAGCTACTCAAATCAGACTATGCTTTCTTATTATAAGAAGGCTACAAACAATGAGGATTATTCTATTAACTTTGACACTGAAGACGAATGCTATGAGGCTATTGCCCAGTACGAGCAGGATGTCTTAAATCCAGGGGATGAGATTGTAGAAGGTTCAGAATATGTCACTATAACCTTACAGCCACAGATTGCTCTCACACTTATGGATCAGAGCACTGGCGAGGTAAAAGCCCTGGTCGGTGGTCGTGGTGATAAATCCGGAAACAGGACCTGGAACCGTGCAACCGACACCTGTCGTCAGCCTGGTTCTACCTTTAAGATTATCGGATGCTACGCTGCTGCCTTAGATGCAGGCGGACTTACACTTGCATCAGTTCAGGATGATGCACCATTTACAGTTGGCAGCAAGCAGTTCCACAATTATGATAATTCTTACCGTGGATATACAAACCTGCGTACAGCTATTACAAATTCTATCAATATCGTCACTGTAAAAACCTTACAGGAAATTGGCGTGGATTTGGGCTATGAATATGCA